>NZ_JBSVCZ010000011.1:0-187605 GCF_054072955.1 Streptomyces sp. SS8 | reverse complement strand
ACCGCAGCCGTACCGCAGCAGCGCAAGAAGATCCTCCTCGTCGGCGCCCACCCCGAACCCCGCTCCCTCACCGCCTCCCTGACCGCCTTCGCGGCCGGGCACCTGCGCGGGGCGGGGCACGAGGTGCGGATCTCCGATCTCTACGGGATGAAGTGGAGGGCGGCGGTGGACGCCGACGACTTCCCCGGCCACCCCGCCGACCGGCGGCTGGACCTGCTGACCGCCGCGGAGGAGGCCGCCCGGACGGGACGGCTGTCCCCCGACATCGCCGCCGAGCAGGAGAAGGTGCGCTGGTCGGACGCGGTGGTCCTGCAGTTCCCGCTGTGGTGGTTCTCGGTGCCCGCGATCCTGAAGGGCTGGATGGACCGGGTGTTCGCCCGGGGGTTCGCCCACGGCCCCGGACTCCCCCCGCCCTACAGCGAGGGCGCCCTGGCGGGGCGCCGGGCGCTGATGTCGGTGACGGCCGGCGCCCCGGAGTCCTCCTTCTCCGACCGCGGCGCGCACGGGCGGCTGGCGGACCTCCTCCACCCGTTCCAGCACGGCCTGTTCTGGTTCACCGGCATGGCGCCGCTCGAACCGTTCGCGGTGTACGACGCGAACGTCCTGTCCCGGGAGCGGTTCGAGGCGGCGAAGCGGGAGTACGGGCGGCGGCTCGACCGGCTCTTCACGGACGAACCGGTCCCGTACCGGTCGCTGACCGGCGGCGACTACGACCACGGCATGCGGCTGCTGCCGGGCGTGGAGGCGCCGGGGACGAGCGGCCCGGACCTGCACGTCCGCCCGCGCGGCTGAGACGCGCGGGCGGGGACGCGCGAACAGGACGCCCGGCGCTAGGCGCCCGGCCCGTCCTCCCCGCCGTGCTCCGCGCGGCTGTCCGGGGCCGGCCGCCAGGCGTCCTGTTCGCGGTCGCGGCCCGTGCGCCACGGGGGAGGGGCGCCGCCCTCGCGGGAGGCGCCCCGTACGGCCCGGCGCCCGCCCCCGCGCTCCCCGGTCCTCCCGGTCCCCCCGGTCCTCCCGGAGACGTCCGAGTGCTTGTCCGGCTTGCCCATCCGTGCTCCCGGAACTCGTCGGAACGGTCGGTCACCACCAGGCTCGCACGCCCGCGCGGGCCCCGCACGCCGGACGGATCACGGTCGCGGCGGCAGCGGGGGGCGGCTGCGGTCGGGGACGTCGTCGTAGCCGGGCGGGGCGGCGGCCGGATGGCGTTCCAGCAGGTCCAGCGCGGTGCGCACGGCCGTCTCCAGCATCGGGTGGTGGTCCTCGGCCCAGTCCGTCGGGGTGCGCAGCACCTCGATGTCGGGCTCCACCCCGTGGTTCTCCACCGACCACTTGTACTCGTCGAACCAGGCCGCGTTCATCGGCACGGTGATGACCGTGCCGTCGCCGAGCCGGTGGCGCCCGGTCATGCCGACCACCCCGCCCCAGGTGCGGGCGCCGACCACCGGGCCGATGCCCAGCAGCCGGAACGCGGCGGTGATCATGTCGCCGTCGGAGGCGGTGGCCTCGTCGGCCAGGGCCACTATCGGGCCGCGCGGGGCGTTGGAGGCGTAACTGACCGGCTGGGAGTGGCGCACCAGGTCCCAGCCGAGGATGGTGCGGGTGAGCGCCTCGACGACCAGCTCGCTGATGTGGCCGCCCGCGTTGCCGCGCACGTCCACGATCAGCGCGGGCCGGGAGACCTCCATGCGCAGGTCGCGGTTGAACTGCGCCCAGCCGGAGCCGCCCATGTCCGGGATGTGCAGATAGCCGCACCGGCCGCCGCTGAGCCTGCGCACCACCGCGCGCCGCCGGCTCACCCAGTCCTGGTAGCGCAGCGGGCGCTCGTCGATGAGGGGGACGACGGCGACGCGGCGGGGGCGGTGCGGGACGGCGTCCGGGCCGTCGCCGGGCTCGGTGGTCAGGAAGGCCAGTTCGACGGTGGTGCCGCCGGCCGCCGCCAGCAGCGGGAACGGGCCGGCGTCCGGGTCCACCGGGCGTCCGTCGACATGGGTGAGCACCGAGCCCTCGCGGATGCCGGAGCCGGCCAGCGGGGAGCGGGCCCGGGAGTCGGAGGAGTCGCCCGGCAGGATGCGCTCCACCCGCCAGCGGCCCTCCCCGTCGCGGGCGAGGTCGGCGCCCAGCAGCCCGATCGGCCGCTGGTAGTGGGCCGGGCCCTCGTTGCGGCGGGCCGGCGAGACGTAGGCGTGCGAGGTGCCCAGCTCGCCCACCGTCTCGCGCAGCAGGTCGGCGAACTCGTCCGGGGAGGCCACCCGTTCGACCAGCGGGCGGTACTGGTCCAGGATCGCGTCCCAGTCCACGCCGGACATGCCCGGGTCCCAGAAGTACGAGCGCATGATCCGGCCCGCCTCGTCGAACGCCTGCCGCCACTCGGCGCGCGGATCGGCGTCGTGCAGGATGCGGCGCAGGTCGAGGTGGGTGGTGGAGTCGGCGTCGGCGTGCTCGCTCGCGGGTACGGCCCGCAGGTCGCCGTCGTCGTTGACCACCAGGCGGGTGCCGTCGCCGCTGACCGCGAACCAGTCGATGTCGCCGGTCAGTTCGGTGCGTTTGGCCTTGATCAGGTCGAAGTGCTCCAGGGTGGGGCGGCCGGAGGTGTCGGCCGGGTTGGCGAAGGTCTCGCCCAGCGCCCCGGAGATCGGCCAGCGCAGCCAGACCAGCCCGCCGCCGCTGACCGGATGGAGCGATGAGTACTTCGAGGCCGCCACGGGGAAGGGCGTGACGCGGCTGGCCAGCCCCTCGGCCTCCACCAGCACCGTCCCCTCCTCCCCGGCCGCCTCGCCGAGGGCGTCCGGGTCCAGGCCGCCGGCCGCCGGGCGGCCCTCGGGGGAGAGGGCGAACGGCGAGGGCGTGGCCGAGGACAGCGGCACCAGATACGGGCGGCAGCCCAGGGGGAAGGACAGGTCGCCGGTGTGCACGTCGTACACCGGGTCGAAGCCGCGCCAGGACAGGAAGGCGAGATAGCGGCCGTCGCGGGTGAAGACGGGCTGCTCGTCCTCGAAACGGCCCTCGGTGACGTCCAGGACGGTGCGGTCGGACAGCCGGGCGATCCGGATGCGGGTGAGCGCGCCGTCGGTACCGGGGTGGGCCCAGGCCAGCCACTGGGAGTCGGGGGAGAAGGAGAGGTGGCGGACGGGACCGTTGACGGAACGGACCAGCTCGGCGACACCGGCGGCTTCCGCGGCCTCGGCGGATCCGGAGGTTCCGGTGGTGTCGGCGGCTCCGGTCCCGGTCCCCCCGGCTGCGGCGGCCTCATCGCCCCCGCCTCCGCCCCCGCTCCCCTCCCCGGCGTCCACCAGCAGCAGCCGCCCGTCGTGCGAGGCGACGGCCAGGGTGGCGCCGTCCGGAGAGGCGATCAGCTCGTGCACCCGTCCCAGCCGCCCGGCGGCCAGCCGTACCGGCTCGCGGGCGCCGGTGGCCCGCGGCAGGTCGGCGATCTCCACCGCGTCCTCGCCCTCGGCGTCGGTGACGTAGGCGATCCGGCCGGTGGAGCCGAGCATCTCCGGCAGCCGCGCCCGCACCCCCGGGGTGTCGGCGATCACCCGCGCCGGGCCGTCGCGGTGGGTGAGCCAGTACAGGCTGCCGCGCACCCCCACCGCGCTGGCGCGCCCGGTGGTGTCCACGGCCAGGGAGTTCACATGGCCCGCGGCCGACACCTGGTAGACGCGGCGCCCGGCGCGCGGCCCCGCCAGCCGCACCGGCAGCCGGCGCGGCCTCGCGTGCGGCGAGAAGTCGTCCACCAGCCACAGCTCGCCCGCGCACTGGTACACCACGCGCTCGCCGTCGGTGGAGGCGTGGCGGGCGTAGAAGTCGGCGTGGTCGGTGTGGCGGCGCAGACCGGTGCCGTCGGGCAGGCAGGAGTAGAGGTTGCCCACCCCCTCGTGGTCGGAGAGGAACGCGATCCGGCCGCCGACGATCATCGGGCAGTCCAGATGCCCGTACAGATCGGGCACCAGGCGCTCGCCCTCCAGCCACAGCCGCCCCATCGCGCCGCCGCGGTAGCGCTTCCAGGCGGCCGGCTCGTGCGGCGGGGTGCCGGTCAGCAGCAGGGTGCGCCGCTTTCCGTCCAGGTCGGCGACGGCGAGGTCCGACACCGGGCCCCAGGGCAGCTTCTCGCCCGGACCGCCGCCGGCCGGCAGCCGGTGGGCCCAGGCGAAGTGCGAGAACGGCTGGCCGTGCGAGGCCACGGCCAGGATGTCCCCCTCGGGCGTCCAGCCGCGGACCTGGGTGTCCACCGCGCCCCAGTACGTCAGCTGCCGCGACGGCCCGCCGTCGACCGGCGTCAGGTGTACCTCGGGGTCCAGGCTGCGCCAGTTCGTGTACGCGATGTGGCGGCCGTCGGGGGAGAAGCGCGGGTGCCCCAGGCGCGTGCGGTCCACCGTCAGGCGCCAGGCGCGAGGCGGCTCGGCGGCCCCGGGCGCGAGCGGGGCGATCCACAGGTCGTCCTCGGCGGTGAAGCAGAGCAGTTCGCCGTGGAGGTGCGGAAACCTGAGGTACGCCCCGGAGGAGTCCGGGGAGGGGGGAACGGGGGTGCCTGGGGATCCGGAGGTCGCGGTCATCCCTCCCATGGTCGGCAGCCGGGCGGCGGGCGGCAACTCCTGGGGGCGGCGCGGCGGTCGGGGCCCGGGGCTCACCGGCGGGGAGGGCTCCCCCGGACGGTGGCGGGGGCGGGCACGAGGGCGGGCGGCCGGGGCCGGTGCGGGCCGCTTTCCGTGTCGGGCCGAGGGTTCGGGAGGGCTCCGGGGCGCCGGGGAGGTCCGGGCCTCGGGCCGGGCGGTACCGGTGGCCGTGTGCGCGGGCGGGCGGTCCGGTCCCTGCCGTGCCCGCCGGGCTCTGTGCGGCCCTGTGCGGCTCTGTGTGCCTCTGTGCGTTCTGCGTCGTGGGACCGCGTGGGACCGCGTGGGACTGCCGTGCGTTGCCCGGGATCCGTGCGTGGCTCCCTGCGGCCCTGCGGGGACGTGCTGTTCCTTCTGTTCCCTCTGCCGGGTCCTGCGGTTCTCGTTCCGCCCGTATCCCGGCGCCTGCTTGCCGAAGCGCCGGACGCGCGGCCGCCGCCTCAGCCCAGCAGGGAGGTCAGCCCGCGCTCCAGGTCCAACTCCAGGTGCTCGGAGCCGTCCGGCACCACGCCGTAGGTGCCGTGCAGGAAGTGCAGCAGGCCGGTGGTGTCGAACTCGATCACCGCGACCCCCTCGGGAGCGCGCAGTTCGATGACCGTCCCCTCGGGCCGCTCGGGGCCGGACGGCCGGATGTGCACGTCCCCCAGGCCCACCGCGGCCCGCAGCCCGTCCTCCAGCAGTTCGCGGGAGAACACCCAGACGACCTCCTGCCCGTCCAGGGAGACATCGGGTGGGAAGGCCAGGCTGACGGCGAAGGGATCGTGGCGGTCGTAGCGCAGCCCGACGGTCACCTCGCGGGTGACCGAGGGGACGGTGATCAGACGTGCCTGGACGCTGTGGTCGACGACTGCGCGCATGGGGTTGCTCCTTTTCCGGGGGCCTTTTCTCCTACGACCCCGCCAGAGCGTTTTCATGACGGCATACCGCAGGTAATCGATGTGAGTTCCGCAACAGTTCGGTGAAGGTCCGACATTGGTGCCGTCTTCCCCCGGACCAGGCAAGTATCCCGATCCACCGGCAACCGGGCGGGATGGAAACGCTGCGTGCCCCTACCCGTCGCACTGTGTCACATCTGCCCGCCGCGCCCCTTGCGCATCCGTTCACCGGCGAATCGGGTGCTCTTGCGAAGAGGTTGCAACTACTCCTTACCATCGAGGTGTGGAGCCGCCCCGGCTCTCCGTATCCCTCCGGCCACGGGGCCGCGGCAGCCGCGGAAGCCCGGCCGTGGAAGCCCGAGAAGCGGAGTCCTGCCATGCACGTGCCCGACGGATTTCTCAACGCGCCGGTCTCGGTGGCCACCGGCGCCGTCGCCGCGGCCGCCGTGGCGGTCAGCCTGCGCGGCGCCCGCCGCGAGCTGGCGGGCGCCGCCGACCACCACGGAGCGGAGCGCACCGCGCCGCTGGCCGGACTCGTGGCGGCCTTCGTCTTCGCCGTGCAGATGCTCAACTTCCCCGTGGGCGCGGGCACCAGCGGCCATCTGATGGGCGGGGCGCTGGCGGCGATACTCGTCGGCCCCTACACCGGGGTGCTCGCCCTCTCCGTCGTCCTGCTGATGCAGGCCCTGCTCTTCGCCGACGGCGGCCTCACCGCGCTGGGCACCAACATCACCCTGATCGGCGTCGTCACCGTCGTCGTCTCCTACGCCGTCTTCCGCGCCCTGGTACGGGTCCTGCCGCGCCGCCGCGGCTCGGTCACCGCCGCCGCCTTCGTCTCCGCGCTGCTCTCCGTACCGGCCGCCGCCGCGGTCTTCACCGGCCTGTACGCGCTCGGCGGCACCGCCGAGGTCCCCCTGGGCAAGGTCCTCACCGCGATGCTCGGCGTCCACACCCTGATCGGCGTCGGCGAGGCGCTGATCACCACCGCCACCGTCGGCGCCGTCCTGGCCGTCCGCCCGGACCTGGTGTACGCCGCACGCGGACTGGCCCGCCCCCTCGTCCTGCGCAGCGGTCCGGTCGCCACCCCCGGCTCGGGACCCGCCCCGCAGGCCGCCGCCACCACCTCCATCTCCACCACGTCCACCGCCGCCGGTCCCGCCGCGCGCCCCGCCTCCACCCGGAAGGTCTGGGCGGGCGGACTGGCCGCCACCCTCCTGTGCGCCGGCGTCGTCAGCTTCTACGCCTCCGCGGCCCCCGACGGCCTGGAGAAGGTCGCCGGCGAGTACGGCATCTCCTCCCAGGAGGAGGAGCACGGTCTGGCCGACTCCCCGCTCGCCGACTACGGCATCGCCTCCATCACCGACGAGCGCCTCTCCGGCGGACTCGCCGGCGTCATCGGCGCCGGCACGACACTGGCCGCGGGCACCGGCGTCCTCGTCGTCGTGACCCGCCGCAGGAACGCCAGGGCGGCCGCGGAGGCAGCCTCCGCACCGGCCTCCGCACCGGCCGCGGGCGGCGACACCGGCCGCACCCCCGCCGGGAACGCCTGAGATGGGCGCCGGACACGCCCACCGCCTCTACCGCCACGGGTACTCGCCCGTGCACCGCCTCCCCGCCCACACCAAGATCGCGGCCGTCCTCGCCTTCGTCCTCACCGTCGTCGCCACCCCGCGCGAGGCGATGTGGGCCTTCGGCGCCTACGCGCTGCTGCTGGCCGCCGTCGCCGCGCTCTCCCGCGTCCCCGCCCGCCACCTGCTGACGCGCATGCTGATCGAGGTCCCCTTCGTCGCCTTCGCGGTACTGATGCCCTTCGTCGCGGAGGGACCGAGGGTGGAGGCGCTGGGCATGTCGCTGAGCGAGTCCGGCCTGTGGGGCGCCTGGAACGTCCTGGCCAAGGGCACCCTCGGTGTCGCCGCCTCCGTCCTGCTGGCCTCCACCACCGAACTGCGCGAGATCCTGCTCGGCCTCCAGCGGCTGCGCATGCCGCCGCTGCTGGTGCAGATCGCCTCCTTCATGATCCGCTACGGCGACGTGATCGCCGACGAGATGCGCCGGATGCGCCTGGCCCGCGTCTCGCGCGGCTTCACCGCCCGCGGAGTGAGGCAGTGGGGCGTGCTCGCCAAGACCGCCGGGGCGCTGTTCATCCGTGCCTACGAGCGCGGCGAGCGCGTCCACCTGGCCATGGTCAGCCGCGGCTACACCGGCACCATGCCCACCGCCGACGAGACGGCCGCCACCCGCGCCCAGTGGTCCCTTGCCGCCGCCCTCCCGCTCGCCGCGCTCGCGGTCTGTCTGATGGGATGGTGGACCCTTTGACGGCAGCCGATCCGAGAGGCGAACCACTGAACGAGCAGCGAACCGAACCGAGGGACGAACCGCGAGGCGAACCCGCGCCCCCCTCCCTGGAGGTCTCCGGCCTCGCCTACGCCTACCCCGACGGCCACCAGGCCCTCTTCGGCGTCGACCTCACGGTGGCGCGCGGCGAGCGCGTCGCGCTGCTCGGGCCGAACGGCGCCGGCAAGACCACCCTCGTGCTCCACCTCAACGGCATCCTCACCGGCGGCGCGGGAAGCGTCACCGTGGCCGGACTGCGGGTGGACCCCTCGGACCGGGCCGCCCTGGCCGAGGTCCGCCGCCGCGTCGGCATCGTCTTCCAGGACCCCGACGACCAGCTGTTCATGCCCACCGTCCGCGAGGACGTCGCCTTCGGCCCCGCCAACACCGGGCTGCGCGGCGCCGGACTGGCGGCCCGGGTGCACGAGGCGCTGGCCCTGGTCGGGATGGAGGAGTACGCCGACCGCCCCCCGCACCACCTCTCCTTCGGCCAGCGGCGCCGGGTGGCGGTGGCCACCGTGCTGGCCATGCGGCCGGAGATCCTCGTCCTGGACGAGCCATCCTCCAACCTCGACCCCGCCTCCCGCCGCGAACTGGCCGACATCCTGCGGTCGCTGGACGTCACCGTGCTCATGGTCACCCACGACCTGCCCTACGCCCTGGAGCTGTGCCCCCGCTCGGTCGTCCTCGGCGAGGGCGTCGTCGCCGCCGACGGCCCCACCCGGGACCTGCTGTGCGACGAGGCGCTGATGCGCGCCCACCGCCTGGAGCTGCCCTTCGGATTCGACCCCCGGTCGGTGTCGCCGCCGCGCGCGTAGCACCATGTACGACGGCACGCATCGGTGCACACATCGGCACACGCATCACCTTTTGACCGGCGGGAGCACGAAGACAGTGGTGGACGTCCATGGCACGGTGGCGGACGGCTACGAGCCGGTCCGCGACGCCTTCCGCGCCAACCTGACCGAGCGCGGCGACCGGGGCGCGGCCGTGGCCGTCTACCGGGACGGGCACAAGGTCGCCGACCTGTGGGGCGGCCTGGCCGACCCCCACGGGCAGGAGCCCTGGACCGAGGGCACCGCCCAGGTCGTCCGCTCGGTCACCAAGGGCCCGGCCGCCGCCGTCCTCCACCTGCTGCACCAGCGCGGACGCCTGGACCTGGACGCGCCGGTGGGCACCTACTGGCCGGAGTTCAAGGCGGCGGGCAAGGAGCGCGTACTGGTGCGCCACCTGCTCACCCACCGCGCCGGACTGCCCGCCCTGGACACCCCCCTCACCCCGGAGCAGGCGCTCGACGGCGTCTCCGGTCCGCGCGCCGTCGCCGCCCAGGAGCCCGCCTGGGAGCCGGGCACCGCCCACGGCTACCACGCGCAGACCTACGGCTGGCTGCTGGGCGAACTGGTGCGGCGGGTCACCGGACGCAGCCTGGGACGCTGGTTCGCCGAGGAGATAGCCGCGTCCCTCGGCCTCGACCTGTGGATCGGACTGCCCGCCGACCAGGCGCACCGGGTGGGCCGGATCGCCGAGGTGGAGGCCCCGCCCGCGCCCGCCTCCGCCGGATTGCGGGTACGCCCCAAGCGCGAGGTCGCCGACGCCTGGCGCGACCCGGACTCCCTCACCCGCCGCGCCTTCGGAGCCATCGACCCGCAGCCCGACGAGAACGACCCCGCCTACCGGGCCGCCGAACTCGCCTCCTCCTCCGGCGTGGCCACCGCCCGCTCCCTGGCCCGCTTCTACGCGGCGCTCATCGGCGACCTCGGCGACGGCACCCGCCGCCTGTACGCACCCGCCACCCTCACCCAGGCGCGTACCGAGGAGTCGGCCGGACCCGACCGCGTCCTGCTGGTCGCCACCCGCTTCGGTCTGGGCTACATGCTCCACGGACCGTCCTCGCCGATGCTGGGCCCCGGCTCCTTCGGCCACTCCGGCCGCGGCGGCTCGCTGGCCTTCGCCGACCCCGAGACGGGCCTGGCCTTCGCCTACGTCACCAACTCCCTCCAGAAGTCGGTCACCTCCGACCCGCGCGCCCAGGCCCTGGTGCGCGCGCTGCGGAAGGCCGCCGCGCACGGGGACGGGTGACCGGCCCGGCGCCTACGCTGGCCCGATGCAGCGGTTCGAGGAACGCCTGAAGGACTACGCGGTACTGGTCACGGGCGCCGGGCGGGGCATCGGCGCGGCGGTCTGCCGGCGGCTGGCCGCCGAGGGCGCCCGGGTGCTGGCCACCGACGTCGACGGCGAGAGCGCCGAACGCACGGCCCGGGAGGTGACCGAGGCGGGCGGGCAGGCCGCCCACACCGTCTGCGACGTGGGCGACGACGGCTCGGTGCGGGCGGCCGTCGCTCACGCGGTGGAGCGGTTCGGCGGCCTGGACGTCCTGGTCAACAACGCCTACGGCATCCAGTCCGAGCCCCCGCTCTTCGAGGACCTGGCGGATGAGGAGTGGCAGCGCGGCCTGGACCTCACCCTCACCGGCGCGTTCCGCTGCGTCCGCGCCGCCCTGCCCCACCTGGCCGCCGCCCCCGACCGGCGCGGGGCCGTCGTCAGCGTCGGCTCCGTCAACGGCGAGCGCGACTTCGGCGGACACGCCTACAGCGCGGCCAAGGCGGGGCTGGCCTCACTGACCCGCACCCTGGCCGGGCACGCCGCCCCGCGCGGCGTGCGGGTCAACCTGGTCGCGCCGGGAACGGTCGCCACCCGGGCGTGGGAAGGCCGCGACGAGGTGCTGGAGCGCGCGGCCCGGGAGTACCCGCTGGGCCGGGTGGGCCGCCCCGAGGACATCGCCGCGGCCGTCGCCTTCCTCGCCTCGGCCGACGCGTCCTGGATCACCGGCCTGACCCTCCCCGTCGACGGCGGTCTGCTGGTCTCCAACCTCGGGCTGCGCCGTGTGCTCGGCGGGGAGGAGCCGCCCGGCTGAGGGGGACGCGCGGGCCCGTGGTGTTCCGGCCGCGTCGACGGGACGGGTTTTCCGTTCCGCGCCTCCGGCCACAGCGGCCGCACCTGCGTCCGGCGGGGTCAGGGGCGTGTGGGGGCATGTCACTTGATGGCGATGACGTAGACGCTGCCCCACTGCCGCTTGGGGTTGGTGATGGCCGGGTCGAACGGCCAGGGCTCGACGGACCGGAACCCGGCCTCGCCGAACAGCTGGACCAGCTTCTCGTGGTCGTAGGCCCAGAGGTGGGGGGTGTAGGTGGGGTCGTCGTCCTGGTCGCGGAGGACGTAGTTGATCAGGTCCAGATAAGTGTTGATGTCGTCGAGGCAGTCGCGCTTGGCGTACCAGCGCTCGATCGCCTTGTCCGCCTGGCCAGGGTCGGCCGGGTACTGGTTCAGCACGAACGCGGCGTCGGGGGCACCGGTGACGACCTGCCCTCCGGGTGCCAGGACACGGTGGGTCTCGCGTGCGTAGTGCTTGGCCGAGCGGGGGTAGTCGATGTGCTCCAGGAAGTGCTCGGAGAACAACGACTGCACGGTGGCGTCGTGGAGGGGGATGCCTTCGCGGACGTCCCACAGCAGGTCGGCCGGCGGTACGGCGTCGATGTTGAAGAAGCCGTCGATGCGGTGGGCTCCGCCGCCGATCTGGACCTTGGAGGGGACGGCGTCGATCCGTCCGTCGGGCCACGCCCTGGAGCCGGCGCGGTGGTACCGGTACAGCTCGATCTCCCTGGCGGCGGCGCGCAGGGCCCGGCCGAGCCCGTGGGTGGTCGTCGGCTCGTCGAGGAGGGCTTCGACTTGTGCGGCGAGGTTGTCGAACTCCCAGCGGGTGCGGTGCCAGGATTCCGGGACCTGACCAGGGGTGAACAGCCGGGCCGCGACGAGGTGGCTGATCCGCTGGTCCGGTCGCTGGTGGAGTGCAGCATCAGGTACTCCGCCAGGATCTCGAAGTAGAGGTATCCGGGGATGGGCAGGCGGGGGATCGTCTCGTCCAGCAGTCGCAGGAACGGGTCGGCCGCCACGGGCGCTCCGTGGTAGGTGATGGCCGCGGCGAGGGCGAGGAAGGCGGTGGAGTTCTTGACCCGGCTGACGACCGCTTCGCGCAGCTGATGCCGTTCGGTCTTGGAGAGCAGGTACTCCAGGTGGGTGTAGATCTGGAGGTGGATCGCGCCCAGGCGCAGACAGTCGACGCCGGCCAGGCCGCGGTAGGCGTGCCGGGGGACGGTGATCTCGAAGGTCAGCGGTGTGGGGGCCCGGCCCTGCTCTCCGAGTCTGGCGACGAAGGCCGGGGCCTCCTTGTGGAGGACGTAGGAGGCGAGGTTGTGCATCCGCAGGCCGCCGTCGCCCGGAGTGAGAGGCGCGCAGTAGATGCTGCCGACCAGGCAGCCCCCGGAGGGGTAGAGGACGCCCTGCTCGCTGATCTGCTCCAGGGCGTGGGTGACGTGCAGCAGATGCAGCGTGCCGTCGCCGAGCGCGTCGAAGAGCGCGTTGCCGCGCAGGAGCCGTCCGTTGGGTGTCTCCTCCAGCAGGCGGGTCTGCCAGGCCGCTTCCCGTGCGGCCAGGGGGTCGCGGTGCCGGTCGGGGCCGGGGACCGGCGTGGAGTCGTAGAAGGCGTGGGCGTCGGCCCACAGGTGGTAGGTGTCGAGGAAGTCCATCAGCGCACCACCCCGTGGGCTTCCAGCGCCTCCAGGGCGGCTTCGGCGCTGCCGGCGCCCGTCAGGTGGGCGGCCTCGCTGTGTACGACGAGGTCGAATGCGGTGGCCCGCAGTGCGTCGAAGGCGGCGGGTACGCGGATGTGAGCGGCGTCCGGCCACCAGCTCAGCTTCGGCAGCCGGTAGCGGTCGAGGGCGTCGGCGGCTTTCAGCAGGTCGCTGATGTGCTCCGCGCGGGCGTGGTCGGTCCGGTCGTCGGTGGTGAAGACGGTGTACGGCGGGCGCGGGTATCGGCGAAGTGCCCCGGTAGGACGGGCGGGCCTAGCCTCGCGCTTTCACGAAGTGGCCTGTCCGGAGGTTGATCAGAAACGCAGAAAGTGCTCTTGACCTGCAACGATAGGACTTGCTGAGGGTCCTGTTGGCTGCAAGGAAAAGAGCACTTTCCAGGTGAGAGAGCCTATCGCGTCGTACCCGGGTGTCCGTGTCCTGGGGGACGGCCGCCACGTGGTCTCGCAGGCCCGGTTCGGTCCTGCTGGTGGAGACAGTCCGCAAGACGGGCCTGGACCAGGCGATATCCGCAGCCCTGGCACCGTGGTGCAAGCCGCGGGCCGTCCACGATCCGGGGAAGATCCTGCTGGACGTCGCGCTGGCGGTGGCGCTGGGCGGGGACTGCCTCGCGGATGTCGGCATGCTGCGGGCCGAGCCGGCGGTGTTCGGGCCGGTCGCCTCCGACCCGACGGTCTCCCGCCTGATCGACACCCTCGCCTCTTCCGGCGACCGAGCTCTGCGGGCCATCCGGGCTGCGCGGGCCGAAGCACGCGAACGAGTCTGGCGGTTGGCCGACCGGGAAGCGCCCGATGCCGACGGGACGGTGACCGTTGACCTCGACGGGGTGCTGGTGATCGCGCACTCCGACAAGGAGGACGCGGCCCCGACCTGGAAGCGGACCTACGGCCACCACCCGCTGATGGGGTTCGTCGATCACGGGCCGGGCGGCACCGGAGAGCCGGTGGCAGCCCTGCTCAGGCCCGGGAATGCGGGCTCGAACACCGCCACCGACCACATCACCGCCGCCCGACTGGCCCTGGCCCAACTGCCGAAGAAGTACCGTCGCGGACGTCAGACCCTGATCCGCACCGACTCCGCGGGCGGCACCCACGACTTCGTCGCCTGGCTCGCCCGGCGGGGACGGTGGCTGTCCTACTCGGTCGGCATGGTGATCACCGACGCGATCCACCAGCATGTGCTGCAGGTTCCCGCCTCGGCCTGGACGCTGGCCGCCGAGGCGGACGGCGAGATCCGCGACGGCGCCTGGGTAGCCGAACTCACCGGCGACGTCCTGGACGGCTGGCCCCCGGGCATGCGGCTGATCGTCCGCAAGGAAAGACCGCACCCCGGGGCCCAGTTGCGGCTCACGGATGCGGACGGCATGCGGCTGACCTGCTTCGCCACCAACACCTCGGGCCGGCCGATCGCCGAACTCGAGCTCCGTCACCGGCTGCGAGCGAGGGCCGAGGACCGCATCCGGGCCGCCCGGGCCACCGGCCTGCGCAACCTGCCCCTGCACCGCACCGCCCAGAACCGGATCTGGCTGGAGATCGTGCAGATCGCGCTGGACCTGCTGGCCTGGATGCCGATGCTCGCGCTGACCGGCAAGGCCCGGCTCTGGGAACCCCGCCGACTACGGCTCCGGCTGTTCACCGCGGCCGGACAACTCGTCACCACCGGCCGCCGGCGAATCCTCCGCCTGGCCCGGCACTGGCCCTGGACCGGCCACATCACCACCGCACTCAACCGGCTCGCACTCCTGCCGAACCCTGGCTGACCAGCGGATTCACCCGTCCCTACAAGAGAACCCTCCAGCCGGAGCAGTGGAACCCGGCGTCCACCCGAGACGACACTCGGGCCCTCAGCCTGCCCCACCTCAGTCCACGGCACGAAGACGGGCCACCGACTCCGTCGGCGGCCCGACACGAAACTTCGAGGCTAGTGGAGACACGGCCGGACTGCCAGGTACCGGCAGGCTGGCGGCGTCGGCGGGGGAGAGGACCAGATCGCTCATCTACCCCGACGATCGGGGAACTGATCAAGTCCTGACGGGACTGCTGGCCGGAGCAATGTTTGCGCCATATGAAAAAACCCATCCGCAGGAGCCTTGGATGGAAGGCTTTCCGGCCAGAAATCGATTCTCCAATCGACAAAAGACGTATAGCGCACGGATGTGTGCGCGCTCGATACCGGCATGAGTCGCCATGATCCGCATTGCCATAATATTAACGAAATATGGAGGTGAAGGGAAAGGTGTCGCTCCACTCGCCACCTAATGCCGCTGTAAGTGTCACGACTTCCTTCGTTTCGCAAGGGAGGAAATCCTGGGCGTCTGAAAACGGGACGGCATGTGAATATTCTGTGATGACGTTCTTGAAGGCTGGCCGAGGGCTCCCTATAAAGACCGGGTAAGGTGACCCTCTGTCATAAGGGGTTGAACCGGTAGTGATGTACCGGAGAATCAGTTCGCGGTTCGCACGGCTCGTGTCCGTGGCGGTCGCGTCCGTGCTGGGAGTGCTTTTCCTGGGCACTCCGCAGGCCGCTGCCGTGGAGAGGTGTGCGAGCGTTTCCGGCGCCATGGCGTGTGTCGAGACGTACGGCGACCACATCTACCTGTACGACACCGCGGCCGACGGCGCCCACCCCGAGGTCTATTTCGTCCTGGAGAACGCCGGCTACGCGGTCGCATTCGGGTGGTGCCGTCAGTACGGAGGCGCCAACACCGTCGCGGACTGCGATTTCGATTTCCCGGAGGAGTCGTACGTCCACTTCGTGGCCGCCCGGGTCGACGGAAGCACGCTGCAGGACTTCAGCGACGTCGCCTCCGCCGACAGCGGCGCTGCCCGCATCGTCGCTCCCTCCGCCTCCGGCAGCGACCGTGCCGAGGCCCGGACCGAGCTGAAGCATCTGCCGGAACCCCAGAAGATGCCCGAAGGCGGCGACGCCCTCGTCGAGCAGGCGGAGCCGGCACCCGTGGACGGCGTGGAGGGCGGCTCCGAGGGTACGGTCCGGATGGAGGTCCGGGCGCTGTCCCTGGACGAGGTCCGGCAGCGGGGACTGGGTGAGCACGTCGACGCCGCCCACTACGCGCCGGCCGCCCCTCAAGTGAAGGCGGAGAACTCCTTGGGGGTCGTTCCCAGCCCTCAGCAGAGGCAGGAGAAGGCCTCCGCCCAGGCCACCGGCTGCTGGGAAGGTTCCGTCTGGGCCGGCGTCAAGGACAACAGCGATTTCCCGCTGGAGCTCTACGGACAGACGGACATTACGTGGTGCGGAGACGGACAGTGGGTCACCTACTCGGCCAGCGGTTGCTGGGGTGACGAGAACTGGCCCTTCTACAAGTTCATGGGCTGCACCATCATCGACGACTTCGGGTTCATCCCGCCGGACACGTACTACAACGTGTACGACGTGTGGTCCCAGTGGGAGCTCTGCCCTCTCTACGCCACCAAATGGGGCGGCTGCTTCCAGACCGACCGGCCTCAGGCGAAGTACCGCCTGACCGGTGCCGGTGAGGCGTTCCTGCTGTCGAGCAACGTCTAACTGCTCATGGTCGGCGCCGGTGCGGAGGACGAAGAGGATGAGGCAGGCAAGTCACTGTCGATTCCGGAACCGCCCTTGTACTGAAGAACTCCTGCCAGCAGGAGCAGTACATAGCAGATCAGTGCCGCACCGGCGACGGCAGCAATAGTTATCAGCCATTTCCTGGGGCCCATTCCCGCCTCCGAACGCTGCGGCTTTGACGAGGGACAGTACCAAGGGTTCGGCAGAGGTGAAACGGGGGCGGGCAGGGCAGGTGAGCGTCAGCGCTGACGGGTGGGCCGGATAAGAGCTCGTAACACGATCTTGTTGAAGTGGCCTGGTCGGGCGTGACCGGTCTGACGATTCGGCCGTTCGCGATGGTGTGAGTACCCGACCGTGGATCGTGGACGATGACCTGTGGGCGCTGATCGAGCCGTTGCTACCGCCCTGGCCTGAGCGGGCGCCGGGGCCGCGGCCGGTGCCGGACCGGCTGTGCCTGCGGGGCATCCTGTATGTGCTGCACAACGACATCGCCTGGCAGCTCCTGCCGCCTGAGCTGGGGTTCGGCTCCGGACAGACCCGCTGGCGCCGCTTGGTGCGCTGACAGGAGGCCGGCGTCTTCGACCGGCTCCACCAGGTCCTGCTCGCGAAGCTCAACGCCGCCGGCGAACTCGACTGGTCCAGGGCGTGCGTGGACGGTTCCCACATCCGCGCGAAAAGGGGGGTGCCGACACCGGCCCGTCGCCGGTCGACCGGCGCAAGACGGGCAGCAAACACCACCTGATCTGCGACGGACGCGGCACCCCGCTGAAGGTCATCACCACAGCCGCCGACGTCAACGACGTCACCCAGACCCTGGCCCTGGCCGACGGCATCCCGCCCGTCGCCGGGCGGCCCGGCCGCCCACGCCGTCGCCCCTACGCCCTCCTCGGAGACAAGGGCTACGACAGCAACCCCAACCGGCGTGAACTGCGCAAGCGGCGGATCCTGCCCGTCATCTCACGCAAGGGCTGCCCGAACATCAAGGATATGGGCAAGCTCCGCTACGTCGTCGAGCAGACCTTCGCCCTCCTCCACCACTTCAAGCGCCTCGCCGTCCGATGGGAACGCCGCACCGAACTCCACGACGCCTTCGTCTCCCTCGCCTGCAGCCTCATCTGCTACAGACGCCTCAGGAAGAACCGCCCGTGATCGTGTTACGAGCTCTAAGGGAGATCGAGGGGTATGCGCGTCGGAGCCTGATCGACATCGCCGCGGCCGCGAGCCTGCGTGTCTACGTTTCGGAGTGGGAGAACGGGCGCCGTTCGATCAGCGAGCGCTACGCGGCCATCCTGCGTGGTCTGTTCGGTGTCACCGATGACGAACTCTTCGGCCGTACGGCTTCCAACGAGGCGCTGGTCGCACAGACTGTCGGCGGATACGACGAGCTGGTGACCCGTATCGACTCGGCACACAGCGTCGGTCCGGCCATGGTCAGGACGTTCATGGAGCAGACGGAACTCCTCCGCACCATGGACCGTCAGATAGGCGCAGCCAGGCTCGTTGACCAGATGACCGGCCACTTGGCTGCCCTGGAAGACACCCTGACTTTCGCAGTCCTCCCCGAAGTCCGCCGACCCGTCGCCCGTGCTCTCGCCGGAGCAGCGACTCTCGCGGCCTGGCAGGCACTGGACATGGGAGCGGTGGAACGAGCGTGGCGGTACTACGAACTGGGCAAGCAGGCGGCTCAGGAAGCCGAGGCCCCCATGTATCTGGTGCACGCCATGGCAGAGCAGGCTTATGTGCTCACCGACGCCGGACGCCCGAAACTCGCGGTTGACCTGGTACGTGACGCGCAGCGCGTCGGAGGGCAGCGGATCCCCCCGCGACTGCGCGCGTGGTTGTACGCGGCGGAGGCCGAGCTGTGCGCCAGAGCCGGACAGTCGGACGGGTGCTACAGAGCCATCGACAAAGCGGCTGGGTGCATGCCCGGCGGAGAGGAGGAGCGTGATCCGGATATGCCGAGCATCTTCCTCAACGAGGGGCATCTGGTTCGGTGGCGGGGCAACACCCTTGCCCTCATCGGTGACGACGAGGCCGTCGGCAGCCTCTACGCGGCACTCGACAGGATGGATCCGACGTTCGTCCGTGCCGCCGCCGGGCTGCGCTGCGATCTTGCTCAGGCTCATTTGGTCCGACAGGAACACGACCAGGCTCAGGAACATCTCAGGGAGGCACGTCTGCTGGCGAACCGCACGGGGTCCGTCCGGCACCGGCGCCGCATCGAGCGGATCAGGTAGGAGTTGTGGCCGGTCCCCTGCCACGTGAGGCAAGGATGTGCAGCAGCGCGACGAGGGTGCCTGAGCCCATCAACTCGCCCCGGGCCATCAGCTCAGGAATCTCCGCGAGTGGTACCCAGGCGACGCGCCTGGCTTCCTCCGCGTCCGTGGGATCGCCGATGTGTTCCGCCCCTCGTCCGACGAAGATCTCATGCGGTGAGTCCACCATGCCGATCATGGGCTGGTAGGTGACGATGTGTTCCAGCGAATCCGGGCGCCAGCCGGTCTCCTCCTCGACCTCGCGGAGAGCCGTGGCGCAGGCATCCTCACCCTCGTCCACGATGCCGCCGGGCAGTTCCCACCCCCATTGCCCGGGCACGAAGCGGTAGCGCCACAACAACAACACTCGATCCTGCTCGTCCAGGACGGCCGCGATCGAGACGTGCTGCAGTCTGACCACGTGATGTTCGAAGCGATTGACGCCCGGTGGCTCCACGTCCACGAGGTCGAGCCTCACCCAGCGGTCGTCATAGATCGTTCTCTCACCGTGAACCCGCCATGGTTCCAGTGCCCCCGACATGTCGCTGCTCAATTTTCGCCGACCTTTCCCAGCCCACCGCCCACAGAATCGCTCTTGCCATGACGCGGTCCGTCAATCCTTTCTACCCGTTCCGAATCCGTGCGGGGCACCTGGAGCATCGGCCCTCCCGGCGCCCCGCGCGTTCCACCGGCAGCAGGCCCGCGGCTGTCATGGTCACGGCTGCCGGGGCGGTGACAGGGACGGTGGTCGGTAGCGCGGAAGCGGCCCACCAGCAGGCCGCCGAAGCCGGTGCGCAGGCGTCCGGGGCCCGGGGGGCGCTGTGGTCCGCATACGCGCAGCCTGGCGCGCGACGCCGCCGGCCCGGCAGGGCGGAGGTACTCGAAGACCCTGCCGGGAGCGTGCGTCGCGGTACTCAGCCCGCCGGACGGACCACCGTGGCGCCCGGCGCCGGGCTCGTGGCGGTGTGGGCGGTGCGGCAGACGCCCGAGGCGCGCAGGGCGAAGGCGATGTCCGAGGCCGCCGCCGCGTCCTCGGCCAGGAAGGCGCAGGTCGGGCCGGAGCCGGAGACCAGGGCGGCCAGCGCGCCCGCCCGGGTGCCCACCGCCAGGGTGTCGTCCAGGGAGGGCAGCAGGGAGACGGCGGCGGGCTGGAGGTCGTTGGACAGGTGCCCGGCGAGCGCGGCCGCGTCCCCGGCGCGCAGCGCGGCCAGCAGCGAGGGGGACGCCTCGGGCGCGGGTACGGCGTCGATGCCCGCGCCGCCGCCGCGTACCTCGCGCAGCCGGTCGCACTCGCGGTAGACGGCCGGGGTGGACAGCCCGCCGGCGGCGACGGCGAACACCCAGTGGAAGACGCCGCCCACCTCCAGCGGCGTCAGCAGCTCGCCCCGGCCCCGGCCCAGCGCCGCGCCGCCGACCAGGGAGAAGGGCACATCCGATCCCAACTCGGCGCACATCTGAAGCAGTTCCTCGCGCGAGGCGCCCGTGCCCCACAGCGCGTCACAGGCCAGCAGCGCGCCCGCCGCGTCCGCGCTGCCGCCGGCCATGCCGCCGGCCACGGGGATCTCCTTGTTGATGTGCAGATGGACGTCCGGCACGAGGCCGTACCGCGCGGCGAGCGCGTCGGCGGCACGGACGGCCAGGTTGGTGCGGTCCAGCGGCACCTGGTCGGTGTCCGGCCCCGAGCAGGTCACGCGCGGGCCCTCGCCGGGGGCCGTGGCGGTGGCGGTGACCTCGTCGTACAGGCCGACGGCCAGGAAGACGTTGGCCAGGTCGTGGAAGCCGTCCGGCCGCAGCCCGCCCACCGCGAGCTGCACGTTGACCTTGGCGGGTACGCGTACGGTGACCGGCGCGGCGGTGCGGGCGGTGTCCGTGCCGGCCGTCTGTGCGGTGCTCATGAGCTCGTGGTGCCCTTCCGCTCCGCGATGGCCGCGAAGTCCTCGATCGTCAGTGACTCCCCCCGGGCGCGGGGGTCGATCCCCGCGGCCGTCAGCGCCGCCTCGGCCGCCGCGGCCGAGCCCGCCCAGCCCGCCAGCGCCGCGCGCAGCGTCTTGCGGCGCTGGGCGAAGGCGGCGTCCACCACGGCGAAGACCTCCCGCCGGCCGGCACTGGTGCGCGGCGGCTCGCGCCGGGTCAGCGACACCAGCCCGGAGTCCACGTTGGGCGCGGGCCAGAAGACGTTGCGCCCGATGGCCCCGGCCCGCCGCACCTCCGCGTACCAGGCGGCCTTCACCGACGGCACCCCGTAGACCTTGGAGCCCGGTTCGGCCGCGAGCCGGTCGGCGACCTCGGCCTGGACCATCACCAGACCGTGCCGCAGGGAGGGGAACGTCGCCAGCATGTGCAGCAGGACGGGCACGGCGACGTTGTAGGGGAGGTTGGCGACCAGCGCGGTGGGCTCGGGGCCCGGCAGTTCGGTGACGCGCATCGCGTCGTGGTGGACGAGCGCGAAGCGGTCGGCCCGGCCGGGCAGCCGGGCGGAGACGGTCGCGGGCAGCGCCGCCGCCAGCACGTCGTCGATCTCCACCGCCGTCACCCAGGCGGCCTCCTGGAGCAGCGCCAGTGTCAGCGACCCCAGCCCCGGGCCGACCTCGACCACCACGTCCTCGGGCGTCACCCGCGCGGTCCGCACGATCCGGCGGACGGTGTTGGCGTCGATGACGAAGTTCTGGCCGCGCTGCTTGGTGGGGCGCACCCCCAGCGCGGCGGCCAGCTCACGGACGTCGGCGGGGCCGAGGAGGGCGCCGGCGCCGGTGTCGGCGCCGGGAGCGGCGTCGGTGCCGGTGTCGGTGTCGGCGTCGGGGGAGGGGGAGGGGGCTGAGCTCACCGGTGCAGTTTACGGCCGCACACCGGCCAGGGGCTCGCGCCCTTCTGCACGTACAGCTTCTTCGCCCGGTAGGTCTGCTCGGCCGGGGGAGCGTCCTGCGGGCGGCCCCTCCCGCCCAGGGAGCGCCAGGTGCCGCCGTCGAACTGGTAGAGCCCGCCGTGGCCGCCGGGGCCCACCGCGTCCGGGCGGCCGCCGGACTCGCAGCGGGCCAGGGCCTCCCAGTCCAGGCCGTCGGCGCCCCGCACCGAGGAGGGCGGCTCGGCGGTGCCCACGCGCACGATCTGCGGCCTGGGCGCGCGCACCACCACCGCCCCGGTCAGGCGGGGCCGCTGCCGCACCCCGTCGACCGTGCGCACCTCGTAGGTCAGCCGGCGCAGCCCCGGCAGGCCCGTCTGCTCCACCACCTCGGTGCCGCGCAGCAGCGCCGGGTCCCCGCGCCGCTCGGTGGTGTACGGGACGGGCTCGTCGCGCACCCGCTCGGTCTCGGTGATGCGCAGCACCGTGACGGCCTGGCCGTCGCGGGGGAAGGAGTCCAGGGCCGCCGAGGCGCGGTCCGCGCCGCGCAGCTCGACGCCCGCGTCCGCCAGCGCCCCGCGCACGGTCGCGGCGTTGGTGCGGACGGTGCGTTCGCGTCCGTCCGCGAGGACGGTCACGCTCCGCTCGGTCCACACGGTCAGCGCCATACCGTCGCGTCCGATGCGCCGGTCGCGGGGCACCGACACGCGCGCCCCCTCCGGGCGCACCCCGATCCCGCGCAGCGCCGCGTCCACGGTGGCGGCGGTGGTCCACACCCGCCGGGGGCGGCCGTCGAGGGTGAGGGCCAGCGGGCGGCCGTAGCGGACGGTGACGCTGTCGCCGTGCGAGAGGGGGTCGCCGGGGGCGGGGGAGACGGCGTCGTGCGCGCCGACGGACACCCCCTCGTCGGCCAGGAGCTCGGAGACGTCGTCGGCGAAGGTGTGGAGGGTGCGCGGCCCGTCCTCGCCCTCAACCGACAGGCTGACGGCCTTGTCGTCCACCACGAAGGCGCAGGTGCCGCCCGCCAGGAAGGCGACGACGAGGGCCTGCGGCAGCAGGCGGCGCAGGGCCTCGGGGCGCTGGGCGGCCTTCCGCTCCCGCGCGGCCCGGCGGGCGGCGGCCCGGCCGCCGGTCGTGCCGCGCGCGGGGCCGTACGCGTCCGGGGGGGTGTCCGCCGGGCCGCGCGCGGGGACGTCCCCCCGGACGTCCCGGGTGCCGCCGGCGGGCTGCCGGGGCAGCCACGGGGCGGGGCCGAAGGCCCCGGAGTGCCCGGTGGGCTCCGGGTGGTACGCCGGGGGTTCCGGAAGCGGGGGCGGCCCGTAGGCGCCGGGGTCTGCGTACGCGCCGTACGGCTCGCCGTGGAACTCGTAGGAGGGCCGGTAGGTGTCGTACGGGTCCCGCTCGTACTCCGGCCCGCCGTACCCCTGGCCGCCGTACTCCCACGAGTCCCACGGCCGGTGCGGCTCCCACGGCTCCCACGGCTGCTGATGCGGCTGCGGCGCGGAGGGGTACGCGTACTCGTACTGCTGGATCCCCTGCGGATGGCTCACGACGTACTCCCAAGCGGTCCTGGTGGCGGGCCGGGACCCTAGCGGAGCATCGGTCACTCTCCCAAGTCGTACGACTACCCGAAGTTGCGAAAAGCGGGCCGCCGCACCGCGCGCACCCGCCGTCGCGCGCCCGTCAGTAGCCGAACACGCGGGCCGTGTTGGCCGCGACGTGCTCCGCGAGAGCGTCCTCGTCCAGCCCCTTGACCTCGGCCATCGCGCGCAGCGTGTACGGGATCATGTACGGCGCGTTGGGGCGCCCGCGGTACGGGGCCGGGGTGAGGAACGGCGCGTCGGTCTCCACCAGCAGCAGCTCCGGCGGGGCGGCGGCCAGCGCCTCGCGCAGCGGCCGCGCGTTCTTGAAGGTGACGTTGCCGGCGAAGGACATGAACCAGCCGTTCGCGGCGCACACCTCGGCCATCGCGGCATCACCGGAGAAGCAGTGGAAGACCGTCCGCTCGGGGGCGCCCTCCTCCCGGAGGACGCGCAGCACGTCCTCGTGGGCGTCCCGGTCGTGGATCACCAGGGCCTTGTCCAGCCGCTTGGCCATCTCGATGTGGCGGCGGAAGGAGTACCGCTGGGCCGCCCGCCCCTCCTCGCCCGTCCGGAAGTGGTCCAGGCCGCTCTCGCCGACGGCCAGCACCTCCGGCCGCGCGGCCAGCCCGGCGATCTCCTCCAGGGCGGCGTCCAGCGCCTCGCGGCCCCCTTCCCGCTCCAGCCGCGGAGCCTCGTTGGGGTGCAGCGCGACGGCGGCCCACACCGATTCGTGCTCGGCCGCCACCTGCGCCGACCAGCGGGAACGCTCCAGGTCGCAGCCGACCTGCACCAGGGTCGTCACGCCGACCTCGGCGGCCGCGGCGACGGTTCGGCCGACCGTGGCGTCCTGCATGTCGATATGGGTGTGCGAGTCGGCGACCGGCACGTTCAGCGGTACGGGCGGCGGCGCGGGGTGCGCGGACTTCTCCATGGGCGCGATCCTAGGACGCCCTGGGACACCCGGCCGGACCGCCCGCCGCCCGCCGTCGGCCGCCCGCCCCGCGTCACCTCCGCGGCAGGGCCCGCTCCGCCTCGTACACCCGCCCCGCCCGCATGATCCGCACCACGTGCGATTCGCAGTTCGGGCAGACCGGGCGCGTCAGCGGCGACGGTACCCGCCCGCCGTCCGCCGGGTCGTGGTACGTGACGAAGGGCCGCCCGTCGCCGTCGACGTGGTGCCGTATCCCGTACCCCCGCTCCCAGCCGTGGCCGCAGCGCAGGCAGGCGAAGGAGTACTCCTCGCGGGTGGTCGTCTCCCTGGGGTCCATGGGAACCTCCTTCCGGTTCTCCTTCCTACCAGTGGACTCCTTCCCGGCCGGAAATGCGCGATTCCGCCCGTCCGTCCCCGTCTCGCCCCTTTCCGGGCCGGGCTCCCGCCCGCCGCCCGGACCGCTCAGGCCGTCCCCGCGTTCTTCGCCGCGACCACCGCGTCGAACACCTCCCGCTTGGGCAGCCCCGCCTCGCGCGCCACCTCCGCGATGGCCTCCTTGCGGCGCTCCCCGGCGGCCTCGCGCACCGCCACCCGGCGCACCAGCTCGGCGGCGTCCACCGCGCCGGGCGCCTCGGCGGGCGCGCCCTCGACCACGACGGTGATCTCGCCCCGCACACCCTCCTCCGCCCAGGCGGCCAGCTCGCCCAGCGTGCCGCGCCGCACCTCCTCGTAGGTCTTGGTCAGCTCCCGGCACACCGCGGCCCGGCGGTCGGCGCCGAAGGCCTCGGCCATGGCGGCCAGCGCGGCGGCCAGCCGGTGCGGGGCCTCGAAGTAGACCAGCGTGCGGCGCTCCCCGGCGGCCTCGCGCAGCCGCGCCAGCCGCTCGCCCGTCTTGCGCGGCAGGAAGCCCTCGAAGCAGAACCGGTCCACCGGCAGCCCCGACAGCGCCAGCGCGGTCAGCACGGCGGACGGGCCGGGCACGGCCGTGACCCTGATCCCGCGCTCGACGGCGGCGGCCACCAGCCGGTAGCCGGGGTCGGAGACCGACGGCATCCCCGCGTCCGTGACCAGCAGCACCCGGGAGCCCTCCGACAGCGCGTCGGCCAGCTCCGGGGTGCGCGCGGCCTCGTTGCCCTCGAAGTACGACACCACCCGGCCGGAGATCCGCACCCCCAGCGCCTGGGTGAGCCGCCGCAGCCGCCGGGTGTCCTCGGCGGCGACGATGTCGGCCCCCTCCAGCTCGGCCGCCAGCCGGGGCGGTGCGTCGGCGGTGTCGCCGATGGGTGTGCCTGCCAGTACGAGTGTTCCGCTCACCCCGCCATCCTCGCAGCTCCGGCGGGGGCCGAGGCCGGCGCGGGGCCGCCGCCCGCCGGTGCGCGGCACCGCGCGGGAGGGCCGTTCCCTACGATGGCCCGCGTGACCAGTGACACCGCGACTCAGGCCCGGCACGGGGAGCCCGTCGGGGAACGGACCCCGGTGTGGCGCGGGCGGCTGCGGCGCTACGGATACGCCCCGCCGCCCCGGGCGGGCGCGAGGGAGCGGCTGGTGCCGCCGTACCCGGAGCCCGGCCGCGGCCGGGTGTGGGGGCTGTTCGGGCTGGACGGGGACGACGCGCGGCTGCTGGGCCGCCGGGCGGCGTGGGGCGGCCCGCTCCTCGTCGCGCTCCTCGCCGGCCTCCTGCGCTTCTGGAACCTCGGCTCGCCGCACGCGGTGATATTCGACGAGACCTACTACGCCAAGGACGCCTGGGCGCTGTACCGGCTCGGCTACGAGGGCACCTGGCCCGACGGCGCCAACGACACCATCCTCGACAACCCCGCGGCGGCCCCGCTGAGCGAGGCCGCCGCGTACGTGGTGCACCCGCCCGTGGGCAAGTGGATCATCGCCGTGGGCGAGGCGGCGTTCGGTCTGACGCCGTTCGGCTGGCGCTTCATGGTGGCGGTGCTCGGCACGCTGTCGGTGCTGATGGTCTGCCGCATCGGGCGCCGGCTGCTGCGCTCCACCGCCCTGGGCTGCCTGGCGGGGCTCCTGCTGGCCGTGGACGGCCTGCACCTGGTGATGAGCCGCACCGCGCTGCTCGACCTGGTGCTGATGTTCTTCGTGCTGGCGGCCTTCGGCTGCCTGCTGATCGACCGCGACCGGGCCCGCGCCCGGCTCGCCGCGGCCCTGCCGCCGGACGGGCGGCCCGACGCGGACACCGGCGACCGGCTGGGCCTGGGCGCACGTCCCTGGCGGCTGGCCGCCGGGCTCTGCCTGGGACTGGCCTGCGCCACCAAGTGGAGCGGCCTGTACGTCCTGGTCGCCTTCGGGATCCTGACGGTCCTGTGGGACGCCGCCTCCCGGCGCACAGCCGGGGCCCGGCGCCCCCGTCTGTCGATGCTGCGCCGGGACGCGGCCCCCGCCTTCCTCTCCCTGGTGCCGGTCGCGGCCGCCGTCTACGTGGCCTCCTGGGCGGGCTGGTTCGCGGGCCGGGGCGGTTACTTCCGCACCTGGGCGGAGGGGCGCCGGGGGCTGTCGCCGGATTCGCTGCCCATCCCCTTCACCGGTCTGAAGCTGCCGCTGCCCCAGTTCGACATGACCTGGGTCCCGGCCCCGCTGCGCAGCCTGTGGCACTACGAGAGCGAGGTCTACAGCTTCCACGTGGGGCTGACCTCCGAGCACACCTACCAGTCCCACCCCTGGAGCTGGCTGGTGACCGCCCGCCCGGTGTCGTACTTCTACGAGTCCTCCGACCGTGGCGAGGACGGCTGCACGGCGGAGGGCGGCTGCGCCCGCGAGGTGCTCGCCCTGGGCACCCCGCTGCTGTGGTGGGCGGCCTGCTTCGCGCTGCTGTACTGCCTGTACCGCTGGGTGCTGCGGCGCGACTGGCGCGCGGGCGCGATCCTGTGCGGGGTGGCGGCGGGCTGGCTGCCGTGGTTCCTGTACCAGGAGCGCACGATCTTCTACTTCTACGCGGTCGTCTTCGTGCCGTTCCTGTGCCTGGCGCTGGCGATGATGATCGGGGCGATCCTCGGGCCGCCCGGCTGCACCGAGCGGCGGCGGGCGGTGGGCGCGGTGGGCGCGGGAGTGCTCGTGCTGCTGATCGTGTGGAACTTCGTCTACTTCCACCCGCTCTACACCGGGGTGCAGATCCCCAGGGAAGCCTGGCAGTCCCGTATGTGGCTGGACACCTGGATCTGACCCGGAGCCCCGGAGCCGGAGCCCCTGCCCCGGAGCTTCCGGGGCAGGGTAGTCCGCGCGGGGTGCGGCCCGGTGAAAAGCGGCGCCGCCCGCCGGTGAGACCGGCGGGCGGCGTTCTTGAGAACGGTGCGACGCGAGGCGTCAGCCGCTTCAGTGCTTCTTGGCGGCGTACTCGTTCTCGTTCTCGTTCTCGCCCTTCTGCTTCTGGCCCTGGCCCTGCTTGGCCTCCTGGCCCTGGCCCTGACCCTGGGCCTGCTCCTGCTTCGGAGCGACGTGGATGTCGGACTCCTTCTCGACCTTCACGACCTTCTTGATCTCGACCTGCTCCTTGGAGTTCCGGGAGCAGTCGAGGTTGTTGATGTCGCTGGAGAGGATCGGGAGGTTGACGACCTCCAGGTTCGGGCAGGGCAGGATCTGCGCGTTGTTCTCGAACTTGGCCTCACCGGCGTGGGCGCTGGCGGCCCCACCCGCGAGGGCCATGGCGGCGGCGAAAGAAACGACGAGCGTCTTCTTCAGCATCATGCTGTCTTGTCTCCTTGACGAGAGAAGGAAGGTTCCGATGTCCCCGGCCGCCGCCGAGCGGCCGGATAACCGGTTTCCGGATTGCGGCCGCAGTTCGGCCGGCTCACCGGAAAGGCGGGAGTTGCCCCCACGTCGGCGACATTAACCCACCGAATCCCCGATTGCGTGCTTCCGCGTTTCTGCGTGTCCTGCGGAAAGCGGGGCCCGGGCGTCTCCGATAGGCGCACTACCTGGGCTTATGTGCTGCCACTGCGCCAAGCGGGTGTTGTTCTCGGCTATATGCCGCGAGCGTGTCATGGAAAGGCGAAAGGCCGCCCCGGTGTGCCGGGACGGCCTTTCGACAGTGGTGTGCCGGTGGTCCGGTCGACTCCTCAGTCCCTGAAGGACTCGTAGGAGGAGACCTTCTTCGACTCCACGTAGGTGACGGAGCAGTCGAGGTTGTTGATGTCCGCCGACGCGATCGGGACGTTCAGCAGCTCCAGGTTGACGCAGGGCAGGATCTGCGCGTTGTTCTGGAACTTCGGGCCGTCGTTGGCCTGGGAGACGCCGGCTCCGCCGATCAGCAGGGCGGCGGCGGAAAGCGCGACGGTGGCGGTCCGCTTCATCTTCATGGCATGTACCTCCAATGTACGAAGCCGCTTCACGGGCTTGCGTGCGTAATGCTAGGAACTGGCGAGCCGAGTACACGGTAAGCCCTGCCGCGCGCCGCGCTGATATTTTCTGCTCCATACGTGTCACGGGCCCGCGCCGCCGGATGCGGCGCGGGCCCGTGACGGTAATTGCCGGAAGGAGGATCGGCCTTCTGCTTCGCAGTGACAACGACCGCGCGGGGCTTTGGTTGTGCTTCCGGAAGAGTGAACCGGGTGACGCGGGGTGCGCCGTCGGGTAATCGGAACGCTTTTATCGCTGCCGATCTTCGGAAAAACACACTAATCATTCCCGCGGTGGACGGAAAACCCCGCGGCCGTTTCACGGAGCCCGGTCGGGCACCGGTGCGGACGCCTGGCCCCGATCCGTGCCGCCCACGTGCTCTAGGGTTCTTCGCACGGGCCCCGGCGGTGTCGGTCCGGGGCAGGGGCGGAGATTCGGGAGACTCATGCGTGACGGTCGGAAGGTGGCGGTGATCGGAGCGGTCCTCACCGCCGTGGTCGGAGCCGCCGGGTTCGGGGCGTACAGCCTGATCGGTGACAGCGGCGCGGCCGGCGGCGGGAGCGGGCAGGACGCGGCCTTCTCCGACGGCCGGACCGGCGAACCGGCGGCCGAGACGGGCCCGCCCTCGCCCGATGAGGTCCGCGAGACCGCCGGAAGGTTCCTGAGGGCCTGGCAGGAGGGGAAGGCCGCGGAGGCCGCCGCGCTGACCGACGAAGAGGCCGCCGCGGCCAAGGCCCTGGCCGGCTTCCGGAAGGACGCCCGGGTGTCGGGCGTCCGCCTGGAACCGGGCACCGCCACGGGCGCCGGCGTCCCGTTCACCGTGACGGCCGAGGTGGAGTACGACAAGGAGGAGAAGCCCGCCTCCTGGACGTACGAGTCCGAGCTGACGGTCGTACGGGACGAGGACAGCGGCGAGCCCGTCGTCGACTGGGAGGCCTCCGTCCTCCACCCCGAGCTCGAGAGCGGCCAGAAACTGGAGACCGCCGAGGCCGGGGCCCCGCCCATCAGGGCCCTGGACCGCAACGGCGCCGAGCTGACGGCCGAGGAGTACCCCGAACTGGCCGCGACCCTGGCCGACCTGCGCAAGCGCTTCGGCGACAGGACCGAGGGGAAGCCCGGCTTCGAGACCCGGATCACCGACGCCGCCGGCAAGGAGGTCAAGACGCTCAGGCAGCTCAGCAAGGGCACCCCGGGCGAGCTGAGGACCACGCTGGACGCCGAGGTGCAGAAGGCCGCCGTCCAGGCCATCGCCGGCAAGCCCAAGGCGTCGGTCGTCGCCCTGAAGGCCAGCACGGGCGAGATCCTGGCGGTCGCCAACACCCCGGCGCAGGGCTTCAACACCGCCTTCAAGGGCTCCCTCGCCCCCGGCTCCACGATGAAGATCGTCACCGCGTCGATGCTCATCGAGAAGGGCCTGGCCTCCAGCGCGAAGCAGCACCCCTGCCCCAAGTACTTCACCCACGGCGGGTGGAGGTTCCAGAACCTCGACAAGTTCGAGATCAACGGCGGAACCTTCGCGCAGTCCTTCGCCGCCTCCTGCAACACCGCCTTCATCAGCCAGGCCGGCGAGCTGTCGGACGACGACCTCACCAAGCACGCCCGCGACGTCTTCGGCATCGGGCTGAACTGGCAGGTCGGCACCGCCACCTTCGACGGCTCGGTGCCCGTGCAGTCCGACGCGCAGATGGCCGCCTCGCTGATCGGGCAGGGCGGGGTCAGGGCGAACCCGCTGATCATGGCCTCGGTGTCGGCGACGGTGAAGAGCGGCGTCTTCCGCCAGCCGTACATCGTCTCGCCCGAGGTGGACGGCCGCGGCCTGGCCAAGGCCCCGCGCGCCCTCTCCCCGGCCATCGCCCAGGAACTGCGCTCGCTGATGCGGCTGACGGCCACCAGCGGCTCGGCGGCCGAGGCCATGGCCGGCACCAGCGGCGACTTCGGCGCGAAGACCGGCTCGGCGGAGGTGGACGGCCAGAAGAAGCCCAACGCCTGGTTCACCGCCTACCGGGGCGACATGGCCGCGGCGGCGGTCGTCCCCGCCTCCGGCCACGGCGGCAAGAACGCGGGCCCGGTCGTCCGCCAGGTGCTCAACTCCGTCGGCTGACCCCGCTCTCCGGCACCCCGTACGGCCCGCGCGAGACGGCATCGCGCGGGCCGTACCCGCTCCGGGAGGAGACCGGGGAGGAGGCCGGGCGGGGCTCCGGCCGGAGGCGGTCCGGGAACTCTGTGTGACGGACACCTCCCCGAAGCCGTCGCGGAACGATACGGTACGGCCCCGAAACGCAAGGCCGGCGCCGCGAGAGAAGGCGGCTTCGGAAGAGGGGGGACCCATGCCCACTGACTACGCGTGCCAGGCGGCGGCCGAGCAGGCCGCCCACGGCATCGCGCCCGTACGGGCGCTTCTGCTGCCCGCCCAGCGCTCCGCTCCGGCGCAGCAGGAAGAGGTCTCGGTCGTCATCCGGTCGTTCATGGGCCCCGGCGCGGGCGGCAGGCCGCCCGCGCCGGAGGACTCCGCGCCGCGCGTCGAGCCCGTCGGCGCCCCCATGGGCGCCGCGGTCCTGCTGAGCTTCCTCGACGGCCTGCGGGCGGACCTGAGCGGTGCGCTGGTCGACTGGTACTCCTCGATCCCCGCGCAACTCCCCGTGACGCTGGGCGTGCCGGACGCGGAGCCGTCGGACCGGAGCCCGGCGCGGCTGCCGAACGGCTGGCAGTCCCTGGCCGATCTGCAGAGCAACGCCCAGGACGTGCTGACCGTCCTGTCGAGCCGGCCGCGCGACGGCCGGCAGGTCGGACCCGCGGAGCTGAGCTGGCGGCTGGCCCTGCTGGAGGACGCGTTCTCCGGGGCGCTGCGCCGGATGGGCGTCCCGGAGCAGCCGGCGGCGGACTGCGCCGCCGAGCTGGCGGCCGCCACCGGCTCGCTGTTCGGCCTCAACCGGCCGACCCCGCGCTCGGCCCCGGCCCAGCACAGCCCGTCGTACTGAGCCGGCGGCCTCCGCGGGGGTGCTGCGACCGGTGCTGCGGTCGGCACAGGGCGGGCATGAGCGTGCCCGCCCGGGCTGCGACTAGGCTGAGAGGCTGACCAGCCCACCCGAAGACCACACCAGCCCGGCGCGCCGGGCAGCGGGAGCCCCATGGCCACGAACCTCGTCAATCTGGAAGCCGTCGGCAAGGTGTACGGCACCCGTGCGCTGCTCGACGGCGTCTCCCTCGGCGTCAGCGAGGGAGACCGGATCGGCGTCGTCGGGCGCAACGGCGACGGCAAGACCACCCTCGTGCGCATCCTGGCGAAGCTGGAGCCCGCCGATGACGGCCGGGTCACCCACGTCGGCGGGCTGCGGCTGGGAGTGCTCACCCAGCACGACTCGCTCGACCCGGCCGCCACCGTCCGGCACGAGGTCATCGGCGACATGGCCGACCACGAGTGGGCCGGGAACGCCCGCGTCCGCGACATCCTCACCGGACTCTTCGGCGGCCTGGACATGCCCGGCTTCCCGCAGGGCCTGGACACCGTCATCGGCCCGCTGTCCGGCGGCGAGCGGCGGCGCATCGCGCTGGCGAAGCTGCTCATCGCCGAGCAGGACCTGATCGTGCTGGACGAGCCCACCAACCACCTCGACGTCGAGGGCATCGCCTGGCTCGCCGGGCACCTGCGCGCCCGGCGCTCGGCGCTGGTCTGCGTCACCCACGACCGCTGGTTCCTGGACCAGGTGTGCACGCGGATGTGGGACGTGCAGCGCGGCACCGTCCACGAGTACGAGGGCGGCTACAGCGACTACGTCTTCGCCCGTGCCGAACGCGAGCGCATCGCGGCCACCGAGGAGGCCAAGCGGCAGAATCTGGTCCGCAAGGAACTGGCCTGGCTGCGGCGCGGCGCCCCGGCCCGCACCAGCAAGCCCCGCTTCCGCGTCGAGGCCGCCAACGAGCTGATCGCCGACGTGCCGCCGCCGCGCGACAGCGCCGAGCTGATGAAGTTCGCCAACTCCCGGCTGGGCAGGACCGTCTTCGACCTGGAGGACGTGACCGTCCAGGCGGGGCCCAAGGTGCTGCTCAAGCACCTGACCTGGCAGCTCGGCCCCGGTGACCGGATCGGCCTGGTCGGCGTCAACGGCGCCGGCAAGACCTCGCTGCTGCGGGCACTGGCGGACGCGGCGTACAGCGGCGGCGAGAAACAGCCGGCCGCCGGCCGGATCAAGGTCGGCAGGACGGTGCGGCTGGCCTACCTCTCCCAGGAGGTCGCCGAACTCGACCCCACCTGGCGGGTGCTGGAGGCCGTGGAGCGGGTGCGCTCGCGCGTGGACCTCGGCAAGGGGCGCGAGATGAGCGCCTCCCAGCTGTGCGAGCGCTTCGGCTTCGGCAAGGACAAGCAGTGGACGCCCGTCGGGGACCTCTCCGGTGGCGAGCGCCGCAGGCTCCAGCTGCTGCGGCTGCTGATGGACGAGCCGAACGTGCTGTTCATGGACGAGCCGACCAACGACCTCGACATCGAGACCCTGACCCAGCTCGAGGACCTGCTCGACGGCTGGCCCGGCTCGCTGGTCGTCATCTCCCACGACCGCTACTTCGTCGAGCGGACCACGGACCGGGTGCACGCGCTGCTGGGCGACGGCACGCTGCGGATGCTGCCGCGCGGGCTGGACGAGTACCTGGAGCGCCGCGAGCGGCTGCGCCAGGCGACCACCGCGCCCGGCGCCCCGGCCGCGGCTCCGGCGGGCGAGGCGGCCCGGCCCGCCGCCACGTCCTCCGACAAGCCCGCGGCCCTCTCGCGTGCGGCGCAGAAGGAGTTGCAGCGCATCGAGCGCAGGCTGGAGCGGATCGAGGAGCGCCAGGCGGTGCTGCACGCCGAGATGGCCGAGCACGCCACCGACTTCGGGAAGGTCGCCGGACTCGACGCCGAGCTGCGCGAACTCACCGATGAGCGCGACGAGTTGGAGACGCGCTGGCTGGAACTGGCCGAGGAGGGATGACCGGAGGCGGCGGAGGAGGCCCCGGCGGACGGTAACGGCCAGGTCGCGGGCCGGTCTCACCTGATGGCCCGGAACGGGAACCGGAGGCGGCTTTCCGGGTGTCCGGTGATAGAAAGAATTTCCTTCCGACCGTCGGCGCCAAGAGCCGACAACAGCCGAGAAGTGGCGGGCCGTGTCCGATTCGCTCTGCCCCACGGGGGCGAGGGGCTGGGCAGCCGGTCCGCGCGTGAATGAGGAAACCCATGTCGCAGCCGCCTCCGCCACCAGAACAGCCGCCGTCCGGCGGCTTCGGCCCCCCTCCGGAACAGCCGGACGACCGACCGGAGCAGCAGGAGGGGGCGGGACAGCGGGAGAAGCCGGAACGGCCGGAGCAGCAGGAGGAGCAGGCGCGGCCGGAGAGCGCGGAGGAGGAGAAGGCTCCGCCGGTTCCGCTGTCCAAGTCGCCGCAGCCTCCGGCTGATCAGCCGGGGCAGCCGGACCAGCCGCCGCAGGCCCCTCCGGGCCCGCCGTCGTACGGCTACCCGCAGCAGCCCGGCCAGTTCGGCCAGGCGCCGCAGTTCCCGCCCGACCAGCCCCCGTCGTACGGGTATCCGCAGCAGCCGGGGCAGGCGCCCCAGGCGCCGTACGGTCAGGCCCCCGCGTACGGGCAGCCCCCGGCCTACGGGCAGCCCCCCGCGTACGGACAGCCCCCGGCGTACGGACAGCCCCCGGCCTACGGGCAGCCCCCGGCCTACGGGCAGTACCCGACGCAGCCCATGTACGGCGGCGGTGTGCAGCCGCCCGGCGGTGGCGGCAGGAACACCAAGGTCCTGGCCGTCGTCGCCGCGGTCGTCGCGGTCCTGCTCGTCGCGGGCGGCGGTGTCTGGTTCCTGACCAAGGACGACGGCGGCACCGAGGCCAGGAAGGGTGACAAGGGCACCACCCAGGGCGCGGACGGCGGCTCGGGCGACTCCGGCGGCTCCGGTGACTCAGGCGGTTCCGGCGGCGAGAAGGGCCTGATCGACGCCGAGCTCGCCTGGACTGTCGATCCGCCCAAGGTGGACAAGCAGGACATCATCGCGGAGACGCCCGGCACGTGGTTCGTGGGCGGCAACCTCGTCAAGGCCACGACGAGTTCCACCACCGCCTACGACATGAAGACCGGCAAGATGGCGTGGTCCATCGACATGCCCCGCCCCAAGGACTGCACCGCCGCCTTCGAGATGTCCGGGAACAGGACCGTCGTCCAGTACGGCCGGCGCTGCGAGTTCGTCATGGGCATCGACCTGGCCGCGGGCAAGAAGCTGTGGAACAAGGAACTGCCGTCCAAGCGCGACAGCTCCTCGGAGTTCAGCTACACCGAGATGGCGGTCAGCGGTGACATCGCCGCGGCGGCCTGGATCGGCAACGCGGTCGGTTACGACCTGTCGACCGGCAAGGAGCTGTGGCAGCAGGAGGAGGGCTCCGAGTGCAAGGACCGCGGCTACTCCGGAGGCGCCCAGCTCGTCGCCAAGATCGAGTGCGGCTTCGGCGGCTCGCAGAAGGTCCAGGGAGTGGGCCCGGGCGGCAAGAAGAAGTGGGAGTGGGAGGTCCCCGACGGCATCGAGGTCCGCAAGGTCCTCTCCACCGGCCCGCTGGTCCTCGGGGTCAACGCCGGCGGTGAGTCCAGCATCGACATCACCGATGTGATGGTCCTCTCGGACAGCGGCAAGCTCAAGAAGAAGATCACCATCAAGAAGGACCGCCACGAGCTGGGCTGCCGGGGCATCACCCTCAGCAACTGCCCCGGCACGGTGGTGGACGGCGAGACCATGTACATCTCCTCGAAACCGCACCAGGGCGGTGGGTACGGGCAGACCAGCGAGATCATCGCCTTCGACCTCACCACGGGCAAGTCGAAGTGGCTGGGGGAGCCGACCTCGGGCGGCCGGATCGTCCCGGTCACCGTTGAGGACGGCGCGCTGCTCGCCTACGAACTGCCCGGCTACGACAAGCCGGGCCAGATCGTCACGCTCGACCCGGGCAGCGGCAAGCCGTCCCCGCGGATGAAGCTGCCGGCCGACGGTGTGAAGAAGGAGTACGACATGGCCACCGGCTCCGATGTGCACCCGTTCTGGAAGGACGGCCACTTCTTCCTGGTGAACCACAGGTTCTACGCCTCCGCCGGTCTGAGCGACCTGGCGATAGCCGCCTACAACTGAGGTTCCGCGGCCGCACCCGGCCCTGCGGCGGCCCGCCGCCGACGACGGTCCCGCGCCCCTCCCCGTGGAGGGGCGCGGGGCCGCTCGCGTGGGCCCGCGGGAGTTCCGCCGGTTCTTGCCGGAAGGGACGCGGGATGCGGGGGGAGCGTGTAGCTTCCGGGGGCAAGACGGAGCCGGGCGGCTCAAAGGGCCGTACGGGAGCGCGGCCCGGCCCCGGAGGACCGGGCCCGACGGAACCGACAGGGGTGTGGATGACCGTGCGGCTCATGGTGGTCGACGACCACCGACTGCACGCCGAGGCGCTCGCCTCGGCGCTGAGGTTGCGCGGGCACCGGGTGCTCGCGGCCGCCGCGCCGGCCGCGGGGGCGGCGGAGCTGGTGGTCAGCAGGGCTCCCGAGGTGTGCCTGTGGGGTACCGCGTCGCCCGCCGAGCCCGGGGCGTTCGACCCCGTGGCCAGGATCAGGCGGGAGCGGCCGCAGACCGCCGTGGTGGTGCTGGGCCCGGTGCCCAGCCCGCGGGGGATCGCGGCGGCGTTCGCGGCGGGGGCGTCGGGCTACATACGGCACGACGAGCGGATCGAGGGCGTCGAACGCGGCATGGTCAGGGCGCGGGCGGGGGAGGCGGTGGTGGCGCCGCAACTGCTGCGGGTCGCCTTCGCCGAGCTGCTCAACCCCAGGGCCGAGCCGGACGACGAGGGCGTCAGGCTGCTGCGGATGCTCACCCCGCGCGAGGCCGAGGTGCTGGTGCGGGTGGCGGAGGGGGAGGACACCCGGGCGATCGCGGTGGGCATGGGGATCGCGCCCAGCACGGCCCGTACCCATGTGCAGCGGGTGCTGATGAAGCTCGGGGTCGGATCACGGCTGGAGGCGGCGGCGCTGGCGGCCCGCACCGGGCTGCTGGACCGGGTGGCCGGCGGGCACGGCGGCACGGACCGGGGCGCGGACCGGAGGGCGGGGCCGGGCTGACGCGCCGGCCCTGCCCCCTACCCGCCGGGCCCCGGCCCGTACGGAGGCGGACGGCGCCGGTCAGCCCTCCGCGGGCGGCGCGGCCCCGGGGCCGCCGCCTTCGGCCTCCCGCCGGGAGGGCGGCGGAACCGTCGGGCTCAGCCGCAGCCAGAGCAGGAACAGCAGTCCCAGCACCAGCATCGACAGCCCGGCCCAGAGGTTGATGTTGACGTCCTGGGCCTTGGCCAGGTCGGCGTCGGAGACGAAGAGCCCGGCGATGGTGACCAGGAGGCCGTAGACCACGAACAGCACGCCGATGACACGGCGGATGTCGAACAGCCGGGCGGCGCTGGCCGACCGCTCCTCCAGGTCGAGCTCCTCCTCCCGCCAGTCCGGCTCCGGATCGCCCTTGCCGGCGCCGGGGACACCGGGGTCGGCCGGGTCGGCCGGGTCCGGGGGACCGGAGGGGGTGCGGGGATCCGAGGGACCGCGGTACTCGTGGGCGCCGTGCGGGCCGCCCGCCCCCTCGCCGCCGTTGCCCTCGTTGCTGCCGTTGCCGTCGTTCGTCACGGTGGATCACATCCTTCGCTGTGCGGTGCGCGGGGCGCTCAGAAGGAGAAGGGGAGATAGCAGAGGGCGGCGAGGATGATCGCGCCCCAGCCCAGCAGCGCGGGCCTGCGGTACCAGGCCTCGTCGCCCTCGGCCGGGGGCTCGGCCACGCCGGGGGCCCGGGTGCCGTACACCAGGCCGGCCAGCCGCTCGACGGGCTTGGGCCTGGTGAGGGGGGTGAGGACCACGACCACGAGCGTGCCCATGACGAAGGCGATGATGGCGGAGACGAAGTTGGCGCCCTGGTCGGTGGGGATGTCGAGCAGACCGCCCCGGTAGAACCAGAAGTAGTTGACCATCGCCGCGACGGTGCCCGCCAGCAGCCCCCAGAAACCGGCCGCGGCCGTCATCCGCTTCCAGAACATGCCGATGATGAAGACGGTGAACAGTGGCACGTTGAAGAAGGAGAACAGCGTCTGGAGGTAGTTCATGATGTTGCTGAACGTCGCCGCGATGAACGCCGTCCCCATGCCCAGCAGCACACCGATCGCGGTGACCACCCGCGCGGTGGCCACGTAGTACGAGTCCGGGCGGCCCTTGACCAGATAGGGCCGCCAGATGTCGTTGGTGAAGACGGTGTTGAAGGCGGAGACGTTGGCGGCCATACCGGCCATGAAGGCGGCGAGCAGACCGGTCACCGCGACGCCCAGCACGCCGTTGGGCAGCAGGTCGCGCATCAGCAGGGGGACCGCCTCGTTGTACTCCAGGCCGCTGCCCTGCCCGATGTCCGGCGCCACCACCAGCGCCACCAGACCGGGGATGACGACGATCGCCGGGATGAAGATCTTGGGGAAGGCGGCGATCAGCGGGGTGCGCTGGGCAGCGGAGAGGTTCTTGGCCGACAGGGCGCGCTGGACCTCGGCGAAGTTCGTCGTCCAGTAGCCGAAGCTCAGGGCGAAGCCGAGACCGAGCACGATGGTCAGCCAGTTCGCGCCCAGCGGGTTGTCCGAACCGATGCCGGTCCCGCCCCAGGCGGAGACGAAGTTGTCGCCCTGCGAGGCGGTGAGCGAGTCGCGCAGCCCGCTCCAGCCGCCCACGCGGACCAGGGCCAGGACGGTCAGCGGGATCAGCCCGGCCAGGATCACGAAGAACTGCACGACCTCGTTGTAGATGGCCGAGGACAGGCCGCCCAGGGTGATGTAGAGCAGCACGAACAGGCCCGAGACCACGATGGACACCCACTGCGGCCAGCCCAGCAGCGCCTCCAGCACGATGGCCAGCGCGTAGAGGTTGACGCCCGCGATCAGCACCGAGGCGGCCGAGAAGAGGACGCCGCTGAGCAGGTGCGACGAGGGCCCGAAGCGGTGCAGCAGGAACTCGGGGACCGAGCGCACCCGGGACCCGTAGTAGAAGGGCATCATCACCAGGCCGAGGAAGACCATCGCCGGGATGGCGCCCACCCAGTACCAGTGCACGGTGTAGACGCCGTACTGCGCGCCGTTGGCCGCCATGCCCAGGATCTCCAGCGCGCCGAGGTTCGCCGCGATGAAGGCGAGGCCGGTGACCCAGGCGGGCAGCGAGCGGCCGGAGAGGAAGAAGTCCAGGCTGGTCTTGATGCTGCGCCGGGCGGCGAACCCGACTCCGAGGACGACGAGGAAGTAGATGGCCAGGATCGTGTAGTCCAGGGCGTTCGTGGGGAGCCGAAGATCCTGGGCCAACTGGTACGACGGCATGAGCAGGTCGCCTCCATGGCGTGACGGGGCCGCTGTGGGGGGAGACCCCTTGACGTCAATGTTCACTCATGGTTTTTTATGTTCGATTATGTTTGGGTCGCAGTATAGGGAGACCCCACGTGAAAAAGACCCCGACCCGCCTCGCCGACGGCCGCGAACTCGTGTACTACGACGTTCGAGGCGACCGCGGTGCCATGGGACGCGACGCCGTGGACCGGCGCCCCCTGGACGCGGTCGCCACCGCCTCGGAGATCCGCCACGACCCCCTGCTCGGCGAATGGGTCGCGGTCACGGCGCACCGCCAGGCCCGCACGTACCATCCGCCGGCCGACGAGTGCCCCCTGTGCCCGTCCCGTGAGGGCCGGCTGACGGAGATCCCGGCCGAGGACTACGAGGTGGCCGTCTTCGAGAACCGCTTCCCCTCCCTGGCCGGCCCCCCGGGGCCGGCGGAGGCCGAGGACGGAAGCGGACTGTTCCTCCGGGCCCCGGGCGCCGGGCGCTGCGAGGTGGTGTGCTTCACCTCCGACCACGACGCCTCCTTCGCCGACCTCACCGAGGAGCGGGCCGCCCTGGTCCTGGACGCCTGGACCGACCGCACCGCCGAGCTGTCGGCGCTGCCGGGCGTGCGCCAGGTGTTCTGCTTCGAGAACCGGGGCCGGGAGATCGGCGTCACCCTCGGCCACCCCCACGGCCAGATCTACGCCTATCCCTTCGTCACCCCGCACACCGAGCGGACGCTGCGCTCGGCCGCCGCCCACCGGGAACGCACCGGCGGCAACCTCTTCGAGGACGTCGTCGCCGCCGAGCGCGCCGACGGGCGGCGCGTGGTGCTGGAGACCGGCCACTGGACCGCCTTCGTGCCGCACGCCGCCCGCTGGCCGTACGAGGTGCACCTGTACCCCCGGCGGCGGGCGGCGGACCTGACGGAACTCGGCGAGGACGCCCGCGCCGAGTTCCCCGGCGTCTACCTGGAACTGCTGCGGCGCTTCGACCGGATCTTCGGCCCCGGCGAGCCGCCCACCCCCTACATCTCCGGCTGGCACCAGGCGCCGCTGGGCCCGGACGGGGGCAAGGACTGGGCCGGACGGGCGGACTTCGCCCTCCATCTGGAACTCTTCACGATCCGCCGCACGTCCGGGAAGCTGAAGTACCTGGCGGGCTCGGAGTCGGGCATGGGGGTCTTCATCAACGACGTGCCGCCGGAGAGCGCGGCGCAGCGACTGCGGGAGGTGGCGAGCCGGTGAGCGGCACGTATCTGGTGACCGGCGGGGCCGGCTACGTAGGAAGCGTCGTCGCGGCGCACCTGCTGGAGGCCGGGCACCGGGTGACGGTGGTGGACGACCTGTCCACCGGCTTCCGCGCGGGCGTGCCGGCGGGCGCGGACTTCGTCCAGGGGCGCGTCCAGGACGCCGCCGACTGGCTGGACGCTTCCTACGACGCGGTGCTCCACTTCGCGGCCAGCTCCCAGGTCGGCGAGTCCGTCGTCCACCCCGAGAAGTACTGGCACAACAACGTCGGCGGCACGATGGCGCTGCTGGACGCGATGCGCGGGGCCGGGGTGCGCACCCTGGTCTTCTCCTCCACCGCCGCCACCTACGGCGAACCCGAGGAGGTCCCCATCCGCGAGGACGCCCCAACCGCCCCCACCAACCCCTACGGCGCCTCCAAACTCGCCGTCGACCACATGATCGCCGGCGAGTGCGCCGCTCACGGCCTGGCCGCCGTCTCGCTGCGCTACTTCAACGTGGCCGGTGCCTACCGAGGCGCGCACGGCACCCTCGGCGAGCGGCACGACCCCGAGTCGCACCTCATCCCGCTGGTGCTCCAGGTCGCGCTCGGGCAGCGGGAGGCGATCTCGGTCTACGGCGACGACTACCCCACCCCCGACGGCACCTGCGTACGCGACTACATCCACGTCGCCGACCTGGCCGAGGCCCATCTGCTGGCGCTGGACGCCGCGCGGCCCGGGGAGCACCTGGTGTGCAACCTGGGCAACGGCAGCGGCTTCTCCGTCCGCGAGGTGATCCGCACCGTCCGCGAGGTCACCGGCCACCCCGTCCCCGAGAAGACGGCGCCGCGCCGCGGCGGCGACCCGGCCTTCCTGGTCGCCTCGGCGGAGCGGGCCAGGCAGCGGCTGGGCTGGCGGCCCTCGCGCACCGACCTGAAGGACATCGTCGCCGACGCCTGGGACTTCGCCCGGGGCAGGGCGCTGGACGCCGGCGGCGACGGCGGAGAGGGGAGCGGAACGTGAACGGGCCACTGGACCCGGGGGCGGAGGCCGGGGCCGAGGCGGAGGCGCTGAACGCGGCCCAGACGGCGGAGGCCGCCGACGGCTTCCGCGCGGTCCACGGCGGCGAGCCCGCCGGGATCTGGGCCGCGCCGGGACGCGTCAACCTCATCGGCGAGCACACCGACTACAACGACGGCTTCGTCATGCCGCTGGCCCTGCCGCACACCACCCGGGTGGCGGCGGCCCGCCGCGACGACGGCGTGCTGGGCCTCCACTCGGCCGAGGTGTCGGGCGGCACGGTGCGTCTGCGGGCCGAGAAGCTCACCCCCGGCGCGGCCGACGGCTGGGCCGCTTACCCGGCCGGCGTGGTGTGGGCGCTGCGCGAGGCCGGCCTGCTGGCCGGCCGGGAGGGGGGAGCCGACCTCTACATCCGCAGCGATGTGCCCACCGGCGCGGGCCTGTCCTCCTCGGCCGCGCTGGAGGTCGCCACGGCGCTGGCGCTGAACGACCTGTACGGCCTGGGGCTCGCCCCCGAGCGGATCGCCCTGCTCTGCCGGCGGGCCGAGAACGATTTCGTCGGCGTCCCCTGCGGGATCATGGACCAGATGGCGTCGGCCTGCTGCACGGCCGGGCACGCCCTCCACCTCGACACCCGGGACCTGGCCACCCGCCAGATCCCGTTCGACCTGGCCGCCGAGGGACTGCGGCTGCTGGTGGTGGACACCCGCGTCAAGCACGCGCTGGGCGACGGCGAGTACGCCCGGCGCCGGGCGGGCTGCGAGGAGGCCGCGGCGGCCCTGGGGGTGGCGGCCCTGCGCGACGTCCCCCACGGGGAGCTGGACGCGGCGCTGGCCCGGCTGGCCGATCCGGCGCTGCGGCCCCTGGTACGCCATGTGGTCACCGAGAACCGGCGGGTGGAGGAGGTCACCGGCCTCCTCGACGCGGGCGACCCCCGCTCGATCGGCCCGGTCCTGACCGCCGGGCACGCCTCGCTGCGCGACGACTTCGCCGTCTCCTGCCCCGAGCTGGACCTGGCGGTGGACACGGCCAACGCGGCGGGCGCGCTGGGCGCCCGGATGACCGGCGGCGGCTTCGGCGGGTCCGCGGTCGTCCTGGTGGAGGCCGCCGGTGCGGAGGAGGTCGGCACGGCCGTCGCCGACGCCTTCGACGCGGCGGGCCACCGGGCCCCGCGGCTGTTCGAGGCGGTCCCCTCGGCGGGGGCGCGCAGGCTGTACGGCTGAGAGCGCCCGGCCCGCGGGCCGGGCGCGGCGCGGTGACCGCGATGTGTCGGAAGCGGTCGGACCGTGCCGCGCCGGACGCCACCGATCGCGCACCTCCGGTCGCCGCGGACGGCGCGACCGGTCGGTTTTCGACAATCGGCCTTCCGGGACGTACCCCGGCCGTACGCTGATGGACGGCACCGGCCGCCGGGGGCCGGTGCGCATCAGGGGGCGGCACACGCCGGATGCGGCGCACGGGGGCTGGGTACGAGCAGGGCACGGCGGCGGGCGCGCGGCCCGCCCGGCCCCGCACCGGGCGCCGCGCCCGGGCGCGGGCGGGCCTTTCGGCGGCAGGGGGTGTGCGTGCAACGTATCCGGGTTCTCGTGGTGGACGACCACCGCATATTCGCCGAGTCCCTCGCCGCGGCACTCGCGGTGGAGCAGGACGTGGAGGTGGCCGCGGCCGGCAGCGGTCCCGCGGCGCTGCGCGCCCTGGAACGGGCGGTGGCCGACGGCCGCCGCTTCGACGTCCTGCTGATCGACGCCGATCTCGGGGGCGCCGTACCGGAGACCGGCGTCTCGCCGGCGCCCGGCCCGGCGGCCGCCGAGGCACCGGCCTCCGCCGGCGGCATCGCTCTGGTCTCACGGGTCCACACCGACCACCCCGAGGTCCGCACCGTGGTGCTCGCCGAGCGCGACGACCCGCACCGCGCGGCCGCCGCGCTCCAGGCGGGGGCGTCGGGCTGGGTCGCCAAGGAGTGCTCGCTCTCCCGGCTGCTCCAGGTGGTCCGGGGGGTGCTGCGCGGTGAGACGCATCTGCCGCCCGCCCTGCTGACCGGGGTGCTGCGCGAGCTGACCGCGACGCGCAGACACCGCACCGAGAGCGAGCGGCTGGTGGAGTCGCTGACCCCGCGCGAGCACGAGGTGCTGCGCTGCATGGTGGCCGGTCTGGGCCGCAAGGCGGTCGCCGAGCGGCTGTACCTCTCCCCGCACACCGTCCGTACCCATATGCAGAACGTGCTGGGCAAGCTGGGGGTGCACTCCACGCTGGCCGCGGTGGCGCTGGCCCGCAAGGCGGGGGTCGGCCCGGTGGACCTGGAGCATGTGACGACGTAGTCCCGTCCCGCCCGGCCCCGCCCGCGCAGGCCCGTGCGGCGGACCCGTCAGGGGATGTTGTCGAAGGGGGCGGTGAGCTGCCGCAGCAGCCCGGCCAGCTCCGCCCGGCGGCTGGAGGGAAGCTCGGCGAGGATGGCCCGCTCCTGCTCCAGCAGCCCGGCCAGGGCCCGGTCGGCCCGGTCGCGCCCGGCCTCCGTCAGCCGGACCAGTACGCCGCGCCGGTCGCTGGGGTCGGGCAGCCGCTCCACCAGCCCCTTCTTCGCGAGCCGGTCGATGCGGTTGGTCATCGTCCCGGAGGTGACCAGGGTCTGGGTCAGCAGCTGGCCGGGGGAGAGCTGGTAGGGGGAGCCGGCCCGGCGCAGCGCGGTCAGCACGTCGAACTCCCAGGGCTCCAGCCCGTGCTCGGCGAAGGCGATGCGGCGGGCCCGGTCGAGGTGGCGGGCGAGTCTGCTGACCCGGCTGAGCACCTCCAGGGGCTCCACATCGAGATCGGGGCGCTCGCGGCGCCACGCTGCCACCAGTCGGTCGACCTCGTCCTCCATACGGACAGTGTAGTAGTTCTGTCGATGTGAAGTCTCTTGACATCGAGATAACTCCGGCGGACCCTGCTGCCATGGAACCAGCCGACCCGCTCCGGCGTACCGGCGTCCCGCTGTGGGACCCCGCGCAGTACCGCCGCCACGCCGGCCACCGTCTGCGCCCGCTCCACGACCTGCTGGCCCGCGTCCCTCCTCTGCCCTCGCCCCGGCCCCGCATCGCCGACCTGGGCTGCGGCCCCGGCGACGCGACCGCGCTGCTGGCCGGACAGTGGCCCACGGCGGAGATCACCGGCTACGACCTGTCCGAGGCGATGCTCGCCGAGGCCCGCGCACACGCCGGGCCCACCTCCGAGGGCGGCGCCGTGGACTTCGCCCGCGCCGACCTGGCCGCCTGGCGCCCCGGCGAACCGCACGACCTGATCGTCTCCAACGCGGCGCTGCACTGGTGCCCCGGACACATCACCCGGTTCCCCGACTGGATCGCGGCACTGCGCCCCACAGGCGTCCTGGCCTTCCAGGTCCCCGGCAACTTCGCCGCTCCCGGGCACACCCTGCTCGCGGACCTGTGCGCATCACCTCGCTGGCGCGACCGCCTCGGAGCCGGGGCTCGCCGCGCCCCCGTGGCCGAGCCCGTCGAGTACGCCGAGGCGCTGGCGGCGCTCGGCTGCGAAACGGACGTGTGGGAGACGACCTACGTGCACGTCCTCACCGGCGAGGACCCGGTGCTGGAGTGGGTGAAGGGCACCGCCCTGCGCCCCGTCCTCACCGCGCTCGAACCCGACCCGGCCGCACGCGAGGCGTTCCTCGCCGAGTACCGCGACCTGCTGCGCGAGGCCTACCCGCCGGGCCCGCACGGCACCCTCTTCCCGTTCCGCCGGATCTTCGCCGTCGCCGTCAGGCGCGCGTGAGGGCGCGAACACCCCCGCGAACCCGCCCGGAACCCACCGGGCGCAATCCCTGGAGGAGACAGAGTGATCGAGGCGCTCGACCACGTACAGCTCGCCGCTCCGCGCGGATCCGAGGAGGTCCTGCGCGCCTTCTACACCGGACTGCTCGGTATGGCGGAGACTCCCAAGCCGCCCGCCCTCGCGGCCCGCGGCGGCTGCTGGTTCGAGGCCGGCTCCGTCCGGCTCCACATCGGGATCGAGGACGGCTTCCGGCCCGCGCTCAAGGCCCACCCGGGTCTACGGGTGGCGGACGCCGAAGCCCTGACCGCCCTGGCCGCCCGCCTGGCGGACGCCGGGCACCCGGTCGCCTGGGACGGCTCCGTCCCGGGCGTGCGCCGCTTCCACAGCGCCGACCCCGTCGGCAACCGGCTGGAGTTCCTCCAGCCGCACGGGTGAGGAAAGCACGGAAGAGGAGAAACGGAAGAGGAGGGGAGCCCGGCCGCCGGGCTCAGCTGCGGCGGTGGCCTATCAGGCGTGGTTTGGGCTCCAGACCGTCCAGCCCGTGCCAGGCGAGGTTCACCAGATGGGCGGCCACCTCGGGCTTGTCGGGCTTGCGGGCGTTCAGCCACCACTGGCCCGTCAGGGCCACCATGCCCACCAGGGCCTGTGCGTACAGCGGGGCCAGCTTCGGGTCAAAGCCGCGCGCCTTGAACTCCAGACCCAGGATGTCCTCCACCTGGGTGGCGATGTCGCTGATCAGCGAGGCGAAGTTGCCCGTCGACTGGGCCACCGGCGAGTCCCGCACCAGGATGCGGAACCCGTCGGTGTACTGCTCGATGTAGTCCAGCAGCGCGAACGCCGCCTGCTCCAGCAGCTCACGCGGATGGCCGCCGGTCAGTGCCCCCGTCACCATGTCCAGCAGCCGCCGCATCTCCCGGTCGACCACGACCGCGTACAGCCCCTCCTTGCCGCCGAAGTGCTCGTAGACCACCGGTTTGGAGACCCCGGCCTTCGCCGCGATCTCCTCCACCGACGTGCCCTCGAAACCGCGTTCGGCGAAGAGCGCGCGACCGATGTCCAGCAGTTGCTCGCGGCGTTCCTTCCCCGTCATCCGGCGGCGGGTCCGCCGGGTGGAGCCTGAGTGCCTGCGCTTGGTACTGCTGTCGTCGGTCGCCACTCCTCCATCATGCCGCTTCGGCGGCCTCCTCCCGGCGGCGGGCGTCGATCCGCTTTCGCGACGGCCAGCGCACGTCGTACGCCCAGCCGGCCTTCTCGAACCAGCGGATCAGCCGGGCGCTGGAGTCGATCTGGCCCTTCAGGACGCCGTGCCGGGCGCAGGTCGGGTCCGCGTGGTGCAGGTTGTGCCAGGACTCCCCGCAGGAGAGCACCGCCAGCCACCACACGTTGCCCGAGCGGTCACGCGACTTGAACGGGCGCTTGCCCACCGCGTGGCAGATGGAGTTGATCGACCAGGTGACGTGGTGCAGCAGCGCCACCCGCACCAGCGAGCCCCAGAAGAACGCGGTCAGCGCGCCCTGCCAGCTCATCGTGACCAGCCCGCCGACCACCGGCGGAAGGGCCAGCGACACGGCCGTCCACAGCACGAACTGGCGGGAGACGCGACGGATGACCGGGTCCTTGATCAGGTCCGGGGCGTACTTGTGCTGCGGCGTCTGCTCCTCGTCGAACATCCAGCCCACATGGGCCCACCACAGGCCCTTGAGCAGGGCGGGCACGGTCTCGCCGTAGCGCCACGGGGAGTGCGGGTCGCCCTCGGCGTCGGAGTACTTGTGGTGCTTGCGGTGGTCGGCGACCCACCGCACCAGCGGACCCTCCACGGCCATCGACCCGGCGATCGCCAGCGCGACGCGCAGCGGCTTCTTCGCCTTGAACGCGCCGTGGGTGAAGTAGCGGTGGAAACCGATGGTGATGCCGTGGCAGCCCAGGAAGTACATGCCGACCAGCAGCCCGAGGTCCAGCCAGCTCACCCCCCACCCCCAGGCGAGCGGAACCGCGGCCACCAGGGCGACGAAGGGGACGGTGATGAACAGCAGGAGGGTGATCTGCTCGACGGAACGGCGCTGCTCGCCGCCGAGCGTGGCCGAGGGGATCGGTTCCCCGGACTCCGCGGCGGATTCGGCTGTGCTCGCTGTGTCTTGGGATTTCGTGCGAAGCACGTCCGGACTGATCGTCATAAAGAACTCTCGTTTGAAGCTGGGGGACGGGGGGGTGCGTTACTTACGGTCCCGTAACCTACGCAATCGTAAGTATGGCAGTCATGGGTGTAGGGGCAAGAGGGCCGCATGGTGGACTGGATGATCCGCACACTCCGCGGGCGGCATATCCTGGGGGTCGTCGGACAACGCGGTCCGTGACCTGCCAGAAGCATCGCCGCAAGGAGCCGCACCTGTGAGCAGTGCCGACACCTCCCCGAACCCGGTTGGCAAGAACCCTTCCCCGGCCGCGGAGGTCCCCACGGCGGGCCGTCCGGGTACCCCGGACGCCCGAAAGGAACCCAGCGCCCCCGAAGCCCCGCTCGAGGCCACCCCCGAAGCCCGTGCCGAGACCAGCGCCGCCCTGCGGGCCGACATCCGTCGGCTGGGCGACCTCCTCGGCGAGACGCTCGTCCGCCAGGAGGGCGCCGAGCTGCTGGAGCTCGTCGAGCGCGTACGTGCCCTGACCAGGACCGACGGCGAGGCCGCCGCCGCCCTGCTCAGCCGCACCGACCTCGCCACGGCCACCAAGCTGGTGAGGGCCTTCTCGACCTACTTCCACCTCGCCAACGTCACCGAGCAGGTCCACCGCGGCCGCGAACTGCGCGCCCGGCGCGCCGCCGAGGGCGGAAACCTCGCCCGCACCGCGGACATGCTCAAGGACGCCGACCCCGCCCACCTGCGGGAGACCGCGGCGAACCTCGGCGTACGCCCGGTCTTCACCGCCCACCCCACCGAGGCCGCCCGCCGGTCGGTGCTCACCAAGCTCCGCAAGGTCGCCGAGCTGCTGGAGAACACCGACCCCAACGAGCGCCGCCGCACCGACCTGCGGCTCGCCGAGAACATCGACCTGATCTGGCAGACCGACGAGCTGCGCGTGGCCCGCCCCGAGCCGGCCGACGAGGCGCGCAACGCCGTCTACTACCTCGACGAGCTGCACCGCGACGCCGTCGGCGACGTCCTGGAGGACCTCGCCGCCGAGCTGGAGCGCGCCGGAGCCCCGCTCCCGCCCGCCACCCGCCCGCTGACCTTCGGCACCTGGATCGGCGGCGACCGCGACGGCAACCCCAACGTCACCCCCGCCGTCACCTGGGAGGTGCTGCTGCTCCAGCACGAGCACGGCATCACCGACGCCCTGGAGCACGTCGACGAGCTGCGCGCGGCCCTGTCCAACTCCATCCGCATCAGCGGCGTCACCGACGAACTGCGGGAGTCCCTGGAGCGCGACCTCGAACTCCTGCCGGAGATCAGCCCCCGCTACAAGCGCCTCAACGCCGAGGAGCCCTACCGGCTCAAGGTCACCTGCATCCGGCAGAAGCTGCTCAACACCCGCGAGCGCCTGGCCGAGGGCGACCCGCACGTGCCCGGCCGCGACTACCTGGGCACCGGCGAACTCCTGGCCGACCTGGAGCTGGTCCAGAACTCCCTGCGCGAGCACCGCGGCTCGCTGGTCGCCGACGGCCACCTGGAGCGCGTGATGCGCACCCTGGGCGCCTTCGGCCTCCAGCTGGCCACCATGGACGTGCGCGAGCACGCCGACGCGCACCACCACGCCCTCGGGCAGCTCTTCGACCGGCTCGGCGAGGAGTCCTGGCGCTACGCCGACATGCCGCGCGACTACCGGCGGCGGCTGCTCGCCAAGGAACTGCGCTCCCGCCGCCCGCTGGCCCCGCAGCCCGCGCCGCTGGACGCCGCCGGAGCCAAGACCTTCGGCGTCTTCACCACCGTCCGCAGGGCGCTGGACACCTTCGGCCCCGAGGTCATCGAGTCCTACATCATCTCCATGTGCCGGGGCGCCGACGACGTCCTCGCCGTCGCCGTCCTCGCGCGCGAGGCGGGTCTGATCGACCTGCACGCAGGCTGGGCCCGCATCGGCGTCGTGCCGCTGCTGGAGACCACCGACGAGCTGCGCATCGCCGACGAGCTGCTGGACTCGATGCTGTCCGACCCCTCCTACCGGCGTCTGGTCGCCCTGCGCGGCGACGTCCAGGAGGTCATGCTCGGTTACTCCGACTCCTCCAAGTTCGGCGGCATCACCACCTCCCAGTGGGAGATCCACCGGGCCCAGCGGCGGCTGCGCGACGTCGCCCACCGCCACGGGGTGCGGCTGCGCCTGTTCCACGGCCGCGGCGGCACCGTCGGCCGCGGCGGCGGCCCCACCCACGACGCGATCCTCGCCCAGCCCTGGGGCACGCTGGAGGGCGAGATCAAGGTCACCGAGCAGGGCGAGGTCATCTCCGACAAGTACCTCATCCCCTCCCTGGCCCGGGAGAACCTGGAGCAGACGGTGGCCGCCACCCTCCAGGCCTCCGCCCTGCACACCGCGCCCCGCCAGTCCGACGAGGCGCTGGCCCGCTGGGACGCGGCGATGGACACCGTCTCCGAGGCCGCCCACAGCGCCTACCGCGCGCTGGTGGACGACCCGGACCTGCCCGCGTACTTCTTCGCCTCCACCCCCGTGGACCAGCTCGCCGACCTCTACCTCGGCTCCCGCCCCTCGCGCCGCCCCGACTCCGGCGCCGGCCTGGACGGGCTGCGGGCGATCCCGTGGGTGTTCGGCTGGACCCAGTCGCGGCAGATCGTGCCCGGCTGGTTCGGCGTCGGCACGGGCCTGAAGGCGGCGCGCGAGGCCGGGCTCGACAGCGTGCTGGACGAGGCCTACGGGCGCTGGCACTTCTTCCGCAACTTCCTGTCCAACGTCGAGATGACGCTGGCCAAGACGGACCTGCGGATCGCCCGGCACTACGTGGAGACGCTGGTGCCGGCCGAGCTGCGGCACATCTTCGCCACCATCGAGGCCGAGCACGAGCTGACGGTGCGCGAGGTGCTGCGGATCACCGGCGAGCGGGAACTGCTGGACGCCCAGCCGGTGCTCAAGCAGACCTTCGCCATCCGTGATGCCTACCTGGACCCGATCTCCTACCTCCAGGTCACGCTGCTGGCACGGCAGCGCGAGGCCGCCGAGCGCGGCGAGGAGCCCGATCCGCTGCTGGGCCGCGCCCTGCTGCTGACGGTCAACGGAGTCGCGGCGGGCCTGCGCAACACCGGCTGACGCGCGCGGCGTGCCGCGCGCCGCGTCCCGGCGGGGGCGCGGGCGGGCAGGCGAACGGCGAAGGGGCCCTCTCCCGGGTGGGAGAGGGCCCCTTCGTCCTGTCTGCGGCCGTGCGCCTCGCGCAGGACCCCTGGGGGTCAGCCCTGGGCGGCCTTGCGGCGGCGCATCACCAGGTACGAGCCGGCGCCCAGCAGTGCGGCGGCGGCCGCCGCGAGCGCGGCGACGGGGGCCTCGGAACCGGTCTCGGCCAGGTTGCCGCCCTCGCCCGTCGAGGCGCCCGGCTCCTCGCCGCCCGCGGCGCCCTCGGTGGCCTCACCGGTCGAGCCCTCGCCGGTGGAACCCTCGGTGCCGCCGGTGGTCTCCTCGCCGCCCGCGGCGCCCTCGGTGGTCTCACCGGTGGTGCCCTCGGTGGTGCCTTCGGTGGTCTCACCGGTGGTGCCCTCGGAGGTGCCCTCCGTGCTGCCGCCGGTGGTCTCCTCACCGCCGCCGGTGGTGCCCTCGGTGGTCTCACCGGTGGAGCCCTCGGTGGTCTCGCCCGTGGAGCCGCCGGTGCTGTCGGTGGCGGGGCAGGTGTGGGACAGGACGAACTTGCCCTGCGGGACCTTTCCGTCGATCTCGGCCTCGGCGCCGACGAGCTTCGCCCCGGGCTCGGAGGCCGCGTAGGCGTGCATGTCGGACGGCGGCCCGAAGTCGGTGATCGTCTGGGTGCCGCCGGGCTCGAAGGTGACCGTGAGCTTGGTGAAGACGGCCTTGTTGCCCGGCAGGACGAAGTGCCAGCCGTCCTTGTCCTCCGGAACGGTCGGGCACTCGCCCTTCTCGAACTCGGCCGCGGTGATGGGCAGCGGCTGACGCAGTTCGGGAGAGGAGGAACCCGTCGCGAACGCGGGGGCGGCCGGAGCAAGCGCCATGCAGGCGGCCGCGGCCACCGCTGCCGCACGCGTGGAAGTGAGAATGCGCATGAACTACCACCTTCGGTGGCGGGGGGCATCTTGGACGTGTGGAGAATGAGGGGGGTGGGCGTAGCTTTTCCCGCCACACGGGACCGGTCAAGCGCGGTACGCCACATCTGTCCCCATGCGTCACCTCTGCCCCAGAGGGTGTCGTGTAACAATCAGATCAATATCAAGATCAAAATGCTTAGGGGTGGGAAGGTCCGGGAGGCCGCGGCTCACAGCAGCGCGAACGCCGCCCCCAGCAGCGCGGCCCCCAGCAGCCCGGCCCCCCACGCCGTGCGCCGCATCCCCAGGCCGCCCCCGACCACCGGCGAGGCCAGCACCAGCGCACCCGCCAGCGGCAGCCACGCGTACAGCACACCGGCGGTACCGGTGCGCACCACCTCGGCCCCGCCCGGCCCGCCGGAGCCCTCCCGGCCGGGCCACAGTGCCACCGGGAGCCGCTCACCGGCCTCGTACGACACCGGCGCCTCGACGGCCACCTCCGCACGCGCGCCCTCGCCGCCGCCCTCCGGCGCGAACGGCCCCGTGCACCTCCACCCGTCGCACTCGGCGACGGTCATCGTGCCGCGCACCGCGCCGCGTTCGGCCACCGCCTGCCGGGTCCCGTCGAGGGAGACCCACACGCCGGCCATCAGCAGCACCGCCGCCACCACGCCCATCAGCGCCGCCCTCGCCAGTAGCAGCAGGCCGTACGCGCTCTCACCCGCCCGGCGCACCCGGCTGCGCCTTACGGAGGTGCCCAGGGACCCAGGAGACATGGCGGGATCCTGGGGCACCGGGAAGCGGAAGGTCAACCTCCGTGCGCCCCCGGCGTACGCCCCAAAGGCCCCGCGCTGCGGGTGCGGCCCGGTCCCGGCTCAGGAGTTGTACGTGCCCTGCGCCCGCTCCAGACCGTCCACCAGCAGGCACTCCACGGCGTCGGCGGCCCGGTCCACGAAGTAGTCGAGCTCCTTGCGCTCGGCGGAGGAGAAGTCCTTCAGCACGAAGTCGGCCACCGGCATCCGCCCCGGCGGACGGCCGATGCCGAAGCGCACCCGGTGGTAGCCGGGACCGAGCGACTTGGTGATCGACTTCAGCCCGTTGTGGCCGTTGTCACCGCCGCCCGCCTTCAGCCGCAGCACCCCGTAGTCGATGTCCAGCTCGTCGTGGACGACGACCAGATGATCCAGCGGCACCTTGTAGAAGTCGCGCAGCGCGGTGACGGGGCCGCCCGAGAGGTTCATGTACGACATCGGCTTGGCCAGCACCACCCGGCGGCTCCCGGTGCCCGGAGAGCCCAGCCGGCCTTCCAGTACCTGCGCCCGCGAGCGGTGCGTCTTGAACTTCCCCCCGATCCGCCCGGCCAGCAGATCGGCGACCATGAAACCCACGTTGTGCCGGTTCGCCGCGTACTCGGGGCCGGGGTTGCCCAGGCCCACCACCAGCCAGGGGGCGTCGGCGTCGCTCATCGTCGTCTCTCTCCTACAGCAGACCTACCGCGGACCTACGGGGGAAGCACCACGGCCGCCGGCCCGCGCCCACGGCGCGGGCCGGCGGCCGGAGAAGAAGGGGGCGAACCCCGCGGATCACTCCGCGGCGGCCTCGCCCTCGGCGGCCTCGCCCTCCGCGGGAGCCTCGGCCTGCGCGGCCAGCACGTTGAGGACGACGGTGTCCTCCTCGACGGCCAGCGAGGAGCCCTTGGGCAGCGGGATGTCCTTGGCCAGGACGGAGTCGCCGGCGGCCAGGCCCTCGATGGAGACGGTCACGGACTCCGGGATGTGGGTCGCCTCGGCCTCCACCGGCAGCGTGTTCAGCACGTGCTCCAGCAGGAACTGGCCCGGGGCCAGGTCGCCCTCGGTGTGGACCGGGATCTCGACGGTGACCCGCTCGCCCCGCTTGACGACCAGCAGGTCGATGTGGACCAGGAAGCCGCGGATCGCCTCGCGCTGCACGGCCTTGGGGATCACCAGCTCCTGGCGGCCCTCGATGTCCAGCGTGATCAGCACGTTGGAGGTCTTCAGGGCCATCATCAGGTCGTAGCCGGGAAGGGCCACGTGCACCGGCTCGGTGCCGTGCCCGTAGATGACACCGGGGACCTTCTCCTCGCGGCGGAGCCTGCGGGACGCACCCTTGCCGAACTCCTTGCGGATCTCGGCGGAGATCTTGACGTCAGCCATGACGCACTCCTCGTCTCTCAAGTCGGTTCTGTGGCGGTTGCCAGAGCTACTCGGCCACGACTGACCTGCTGCGAAGAGCGCGTCGATAACGGATCACCGTGCCACCGCGGGCACGGCTCCCTCGCCGAGCAACTCCACGAGTCTACCGCCCCGGCGAAGCGGGAGCGGACACGGCAGGGGGCGCCGCACCGGACACCCGCCCGGCACGGCGCCCCCGCCGAACCGTTACGCCTGCTCGTCGAAGAGGCTCGTCACCGAACCGTCCTCGAACACCTCGCGCACCGCGCGGGCGATCGTCGGCGCCATCGACAGCACCGTGATCTTGTCGACGTCCACCTCGCTCGGCGTCGGCAGGGTGTCGGTGAAGATGAACTCGCTCACCTTGGAGTTCTTCAGCCGGTCCGCCGCCGGGCCGGACAGCACACCGTGCGTGGCAGCCACGATCACGTCCTCGGCACCGTTGGCAAACAGCGCGTCGGCGGCCGCGCAGATCGTGCCGCCGGTGTCGACCATGTCGTCCACCAGCACACACACCCGGCCCCGCACATCGCCGACGACCTCGTGGACGGTCACCTGGTTCGCCACGTCCGGGTCGCGGCGCTTGTGCACGATCGCCAGCGGCGCGCCCAGCCGGTCGCACCAGCGGTCGGCGACCCGCACCCGGCCCGCGTCCGGCGAGACCACCGTCAGCTTGGAGCGGTCCACCTTGCCGCCCACGTAGTCCGTCAGCACCGGCAGCGCGAACAGGTGGTCGACCGGACCGTCGAAGAAGCCCTGGATCTGGTCGGTGTGCAGATCGATGGTGAGGATCCGGTCGGCACCGGCCGTCCTGAGCAGATCCGCGACCAGCCGCGCCGAGATCGGCTCACGGCCGCGGTGCTTCTTGTCCTGCCGCGCGTAGCCGTAGAACGGCACGATCACGGTGATGCTCCGGGCCGAGGCCCGCTTGAGCGCGTCCACCATGATCAGCTGCTCCATGATCCACTTGTTGATCGGAGCGGTGTGGCTCTGCATCAGGAAGCAGTCGGCGCCACGGGCCGACTCCTGGAAGCGCACGTAGATCTCGCCGTTGGCGAAGTCGAACGCCTTGGTCGGGACCACGCCGACACCGAGCTGCCCCGCGACCTCCTCCGCCAGACTGGGGTGGGCGCGGCCGGAGAAGAACATCATCTTCTTCTGGCCGGTCGTCTTGATCCCGGTCACAACACAATCTCCTTGCGAGCATCGATTCGTCGGGGCGCACCACGGTGTGCGCTTCTCACGGTACGCCCTGCCCAGCGCACTTCCGCCAGGTCATCCCTGGGCCACGGGGTCGTCGCCGTCCTCCCGCGCGGCGGCCTGGGCCGCCCGCGCGGCCGCGCTCCCGGGACGCTTGCGGGCCACCCAGCCGTCGATATTGCGCTGCTGGCCGCGCGCGACGGCCAGCGAACCGGGCGGCACATCCTTGGTGATCACGGACCCGGCGGCGGTGTACGCCCCGTCCCCGACCGTGACAGGAGCCACAAACATGTTGTCCGACCCCGTCCGGCAGTGCGAGCCGATCGTGGTGTGGTGCTTGTTCACCCCGTCGTAGTTCACGAACACGCTCGCGGCACCGATGTTCGAGTACTCGCCGATCGTCGCGTCGCCCACGTACGACAGATGCGGCACCTTCGTACCCTCGCCCACCTCGGCGTTCTTCATCTCCACATACGTGCCCGCCTTCGACTTCGCACCCAGCCGCGTCCCGGGCCGCAGATACGCGTACGGGCCCACCGAAGCGCCCGGGCCGATCTCCGCCGCCTCCGTCACCGCGTTGGACACCACCGCGCCCTCGCCGACGACGGTGTCCGCCAGCCGGCAGTTCGGCCCGACCTCGCAGCCCGCGCCCAGACGCGTGGACCCCAGCAGCTGCGTACCCGGGTGCACCAGCGCGTCCGGCTCGTACGTCACCGTCACGTCCAGCCACGTCGACGCCGGATCCACCACCGTCACACCGGCCAGCATCGCCCGCCGGAGCAGCCGGTCGTTCAGCAGCCTGCGCGCCTCCGCCAGCTGCACCCGGTTGTTGATCCCGACGATCTCCCGGTGGTCGCCCGCCACACACGCGCCCACCCGGTGCCCCTGGGCGCGCAGAATGCCCAGCACGTCCGTCAGGTACTCCTCGCCCTGGCTGTTGTCCGTGCCGATCCGGCCCAGCGCCTCGGCCAGCAGCCGCCCGTCGAACGCGAAGACCCCCGAGTTGATCTCCCGGACGGCCCGCTGCTCCTCGGTGGCGTCCTTGTGCTCCACGATCGCCGTCACCGCGCCGTCCCCGGCACGCACGATCCGCCCGTAACCGGTCGCGTCCGGCACCTCGGCCGACAGCACCGTCACCGCGTTGCCCTGCCCCGCGTGCGCCTCGGCCAGGTCCGACAGCGTCTCGCCGGTCAGCAGCGGGGTGTCGCCGCAGACGACCACCACCGTCCCCGACGGGCGCACCCCGTCGGCCGCCAGCGCCTGAAGCGCGGTGCGCACCGCGTGCCCGGTACCCCGCCGCTCGGTCTGCACCGCCGTGCGCGCCTTCGCGTCCAGCGCCGTCAGATGCTCGGTGACCTGCTCGCGGCCGTGGCCGACGACCACCACCAGCTCCTCGGGATCCAGCTCGCGGGAGGCCGCCACCACATGACCCACGAGCGACCGCCCGCAGATGTCGTGCAGGACCTTGGGCCTGGCGGACTTCATACGGGTGCCCTCACCCGCTGCGAGGACGACGACGGCTGCCGGGCGGTTGGCGCTCACGGGTGTGCCCTTCGGCTTCGGGACGGAACTTCGGACGTCTTGTGGACGGATGGCGGGACGGGCTGCCGGACCGACACGGAACCCACCCGCAGGACCACTCCCGCACACCCGGCGGCCACCGCCGGTTCACGGAAGGGACCGCGGTGAAACCGCGCGGGAAGGTGTGGTGTCATCCGCAGGATACCCGGGGGGACCCGGTCATTCCGCCGGTGCCCCCTGGCCCGGCACCGTCGCGCCGCCCGTACCGCCGGGGCCCTCCGGGCCGCCCGCGCCACCCGGGACTTCCGCGTCACCCGCGCCGTCCGCGCCGCCCGTGCCGCGCCCGGTGATCGCCGCCAGACTCGCGCGCACATGCGCCATGTGCTGGCGCACCGCCTCCCGCCGCTGCTCGTGCGCCCGCACGATCCGCTCCGTCTCCCGCTCCACACGCTCCCGCCGCAGCCGCGCCCGCGCCAGCAGCTCCGCAGCCCGCTCCTCGGCCTCCGCCTGAAGCCGCCGCGCGTTCTCCTCCGCCCCGGCCGCCTCGCGCCGCGCCCGCTCCAGAACCGCCTCACCCCGCCCCGACAGCTCGGCGACCCGCTCCTCCACCGCCGCCTCGCGCGCGGCCAGCTCCGCCTCCCGCTCACCGGCCTCCTCGGCCTGCTTCCTCTCCTGCGCCAGCAGCAGCGCCTCACAGCGCTCGGCCATCTCCCGCAACTCGCGCCCGCCGGCCTCCAGCAGCTCCCCGGCCTCCGCACGCGCCTTCGACACAAGCTCACCGGCCCGCTCCCGGGCCCGCCCCAGCAGCGCCTGCGCCGCCTCGTCCGCCTCCCGCCGCACCCGGGCCGCACCCTCGTGCGCCGCCTCACGCCGATCCCGGGCGCCGGCCTGCGCCCCCTCCAGCACCCGGCGCGACTCCTCACGCGCCCGCTCCCGCAACTCCCCGGCCTCGGCCTCCGCCTCGGACAGGATCAGCCGGGCCCGCTCGCCCAGCGCCTCGTACGTCTGCGGAGGCAGCGCGGCGACCACCCCCCGCAGCCGGTCCGCCTCCGCCTCCAGCTCACCGGCCAGCACCCCCAGCCGGGTCAGGCGCTCCCGCGCCTCCTCCAGATCCCCGTAGAGCCCGTCGGCGAAGCGGTCGACCTGATCGGGCCGGTAACCGCGGCCCCGTACGACGGCGAAACCATGAGGCGACCTGGACCTGGACGCGGACGACGCAGACATCGTGAACCCCAACCTTCACACAATCCGGCGGACATCCCACCCAGCATGCGCCATGAGACCCCACACGCCGCAACCGACACAAACCATGCGAACCCCCGCGGAAGCGTGACCCTCCCGGCACGCCCCCCGGCCGGAGGAACGGCGCGGGAACAGCGGTGCCCGGCCCCCGCGCGGCGGGGGCCGGGCACGAACACACCGGCGAAGACCGGAAAACGACGGCCGGAGGCCGCGGCGGGGTGACTACAGCAACCCGTCCCACATCTGCTCGAGCAGCACCGACCACCAGTTCTCCGGACCGGCCAGAGCCGCCGGATCCAGACACGCCAGCATCCCCTGGAAATCCACCGTCCAGCGGCCCGCCTGCTCCGGCGTCAGCCCGTACCGCAGCCGCCACATCCGGCCCAGCAGCGCCATACAACGCACGAACTCCGGCAGACCGCTGTTGACGAACTGCGCCGCCGCCGGCCCCCCGCCCGCGGGAGCCTCCAGAGGCACCGCCACGATGTGCGCCGTGCCGTACTGCACACACAACTGGCGCCCGTAGTCGTTGCCCATCACCAGATACGAGGCCGCGTCCGCCGCGGGCGCCACCCCGCGCTCCTGCGCCAGCTCCGCCAGCGTCGGCACCGGACGCCCGGGCTGCGCCTGCGCCCAGAAGAACGGACCGAACTCCACCGGCAGACCCGCCCACATCAGCGTCTGCGCCACCACGTCCGGCACACCCTGCCGGGAGACCGCACGCTGGTCGAAACGGAACACCGCCTGCGGCCCGAACGCCTGCACCAGCTCCTGCGCCACACCCTCCGGCCCGGCCGGCGGCGCCGGCTGGAGCATATGCGGCGGCGGCAGCGGCACCCGCACCGGCGCCGGACGCGCCGGACCGTCGGCCACCTGGTGCAACTCCCCCTGGTGCTCTATCAGATGACGCACTCCCTGCCGACGGGAGGCCACATCACGCCCGTACGGCGCGGTGTGGCTGATCCGCACCTGCGGCCAGGACTCCCGCACCATCCGCGCACAGTAACCACCGGGAACGTCGCAGCACTCCAGCTCCGTGTGCAGCTCCAGCACCTGCTGCGGCGGAACGTTCATCGCCCGCAGCTCGTGCAGGATCTGCCACTCCGGATGCGGAGTACCCGGAGCCGAACGGCGGATCAGCTGCTGCTCGGAACCGTCCGGCGCGCGGTAGCGCAGCACCGCCATATAGCCCGGCCCGACCATCGGCACACCGGACGGCTGCTGCGGATAGCCGTACGACGGCGCACCCGGCACAACCCCGGGCGCACCCGGCGGCGGGGGAGTACCCGGACCGGCCGGGCCGGCCGGACCGGGACCGCCGGGGCCCGCCAGCATCGTCGCCGCATGGTGCACCCCGCCGCCCGGAGCGGCCGGAGTACCCGGCGCGGGAGTACCGGCGCCACCCTGGGCCGCCACCTCGTCCGCCGACACCAACTGCGTCGGCGCATAGGCCGCACCACCGGACGGACCCCCCGGAGCAGCCGCACCCGCGCCCCCGGGACGCGCCCCCGGAACACCCGGCTCCCCGGGCGGCGGCGGCACGGACGGCCCACCGCCGCGCTTCGGCGCACGGCTGGTGGCCACATCCCCCGGCACCCCCGGAGCACCGGGCGGCTGCGGAGCACCCGGCGGCGGCGGGGGAGCACCCGGACCGGCCGGAGCGGCCGGCGGAGGAGTACCAGGAGCACCGGGAGCACCGGGGCCGCCCGCCGACGGGTCGGCCAGCATCGTCGCCGCATGGTGCACCCCGCCCGGCGGAGTCGCCGGAGCCGGCGGCCGCTGCGGCTGCCGGTCCCGCGCCCGCCCCTCGTCCCCGGCCCCCGGAACCTGCGCGGCACCCTGCGGCGAGCCCTGCGAACCATCCACCGCCGGGGCCACCGTCGTCCTCGGCAGCGCACTGCCCTCCGGCAGCAGCGCCGTCTTCGCCTCCGCGCTCCCCCCGGGCGCCCGATCCGGCCCGCCCTCCTCGTCGTCACTCCCGCTGATCGGCGGCGCGAACACCGTCACCGGCGGCCGCACCGACCCCACACCACCCCCGCTGCCGCTGGTGTCCGCCGCATCCCACGGCGAACCGGAACCGGGGTCGGAACCGGAACCGGAAACCGGCGCCGGGGGAGGCGTGGGCACGGAAGCGGAGGAGGGCGCGGGCTCCGGAGCGGACGAAGGCGCCGGCGACACGGCCGGCGACACGGAACCGCCCGACGACCCGCCCGGCCCGTCCGAACCCTCCGGACCGGCGGCCTCCCGGCGGCCCGGAATCCCCAACTGGTCCGCCGCCTCCTGCAACCACTCCGGCGGCGTCAGCAGAAACGACGTCGCCTCCAGATCCACCCGCCGCGGCGGATCCGCCGCCACCGGCCCCTCCGAAGCCCCGTACTCCTCCTCGTACCGCCGGATCACCTCACCCACCGGCAACGCCGGCCACAGCGTCGACTCACCACTGTCCCGCGCGATCACCAGCCGCTGCCGGCCACCCCCCGACGACGGACCGTCGGGACGATCCTCCGCCCACGCCACGAAACCCAGATCGAACTCCCGCACCCGCACCTCACGGTGCTGGTACGCCGGAACACCACCGTTGACCCAGCGCTCCGCACGCTCCTGCGCCTGCGCGAACGTCACCATCGAGCCTCACCCCTCCACCGGAACGGCACGCGCGAACCCGCCGTCCACCATCAGGCCGGCCACGGTCTCCAACTCCGGCGGATTACCCGCCAGCCGCAGCAGGAAGTCGTCGAAATCCGCACCGCACGGCAGCAGAAGCCCCGCCACCCGCTCCTGCACCGACAGCCCGTCCCGGTCCCGCGCATCGTCGTACGCGCAGAACCACACCGAACCCGGCGCCTCACCGCGCACCTTCACCGCGACGATCCCGCCCTGCACGAAGGCCACACCCAGGTAGTCCTTCGTCAGGTGATCCCGCAGACACTTGTTCACGTACACCAGATCATTGACCGCCGCCTCCTCACGCACCGTGAAGAACGGCTGATCCACCAGCAGCCCCAACTCCGCGTCCAGCGCCACCCCCGCCGGCGCACAACCACCCGCCGCCTTCAGGAACGACCGGTACGCCTCCGGCAGCCGGTACCCCAGAGCCTCCTCCGCGTCCAGCACCTGCTCCTCGGACACCGCCACCCCGTGCGGCACCTCGAAGTGCACCGGACGCGTCTCCTGCAGCGGCCGCGTCCCCCGCTTCCCGTGATCCACCACAGCCGTCGCCAGACCACCGTGATGCCGCAGCAGAGCCTTCACCTCCACCGGCACCAACTCCAGCCGGCGACCCCCCGCCACGTGATGCCACGTCCAGCCGTGCGGAGTCGCCACCGACGGCAACTCCGCCCACAACTCATGGCCCTCCGCATGCATCGCCGCGTTCGCCGACACATGGTCGGTCAACCGCAACTCGTCCGCACCGAAGCCCTCCGGCGGCTCCGCGATCTCCACCGCCGCACGCGCGAACGGCGAGAAATCCGGATAACCCCGCTCGTCCACCCGCACACCGCCCGGATACCGGGCAGCCCGCACCGGATCCGGAAAACGCACGACCTGACCGGCATAGGCCGCATTCGGCGGCGCGGACCCCTCCCCGGAACGAGAACCGGGAGAAACCCCCAACCCAGGCCTACCTGTCGTCATGGCGGTGCCCCCTGCTGGCAACTGGCTTACGGGCGCCGATGGGCGCTGACGAGCACAGCCTATGCGCAACCCCCGCCACCGGTCCCGCCCCGTCCACCCACCCCGCCACGCACCCCGACGATCAACCCGCCACCCCGGCACGGCACACTCACGACACGGCCCCACCGGGCCCGGACACGCCCCACGACATGCCCCGAAACCGACCCCGCTTTCCCAAAAGCCCCCGCGTTTGGCACCCTGAACCAACGCCATCGGGGGGATGCGCGGGGAGGAAACCCAACCATGCACGCCACACAACACAACACCGCCGAACACCCCTCGGACCCCCGCATCGGCTGGGGCGCACCCGACGACACCACCCCCGTCCCGCGCCACCGCCGCGACGGCATCATGCCCACCGTCGCCGCAGCCCTCTCCGTCCGCGGCCAGACCCTCACCTGCACCGCCGGAAAAGCCGACACCCCCCCGGCCCACCACCCCCTCGTCCAGGACTACCTCGACACCCTCACCACCCCCCAGCGCGAACGCCACACCGGACGCTGCCCCGAAGCCGTCCTCATCTCCCGCCACCTCACCACCACCGAAGCGGCCCGCAGCAAACGCGCCAGCCGCAAACCCCTCAGCACCGGCGAAGCCCGCAAAGCCCTCAAAGGCGCCAAGATCACCACCCGGCGCATCCGCGAGGACGGCGACCCCGCACACGGCACCTACGCACCCCCCTGCCGCTCCTGCACAGCCCTCCTCGCACACTTCGGCGTACGCCCCGTCGACCCCGCAGGAGAACGGTGAACACCCCCATCCCCCACCCCCGCGACACCACCACCCGCTTCCCCGTCCCCGTCGACGCCGCCCTCCGCGCCGCCGGCTGGACACCCGGACGCCACCACATCGCACAAGCCGAAATCTGGGCCGACACCCTCAGAGCCCACCGCTCACCCACCGGACACCAGCACGCGGTCTTCCCCGCAGCCGTCGAAGCCTGGGCCGAATTCGGCGGACTCCACATCACCAGCACCGAACCCGGCCGCCACATCGCCCCCACAGCCGTCCGCATCGACCCCCTGCACGGCCTCCACTGGCCCCGCACCCTCAACGACCTCGGACGCGCCCTCGAAACCGCCATCGCACCCCTCGGCGAGGAGGACAACGGCAACGCCCTCCTCGCCATCGACGAACAAGGCCGCGTCTACAGCATCGACCACACCGGCGACTGGTACCTCGGCCCCACCCTCGACGCCGCCCTCACCACCCTCGTCACCGGCACCAACCCCAAACGCCTCACCCGCGCCCCGGAATGACCACCGGGCCCGGCCCCGGTCTCAGCTCGGCCCGCCCCGGCCTCAGCCCCGGTCCGGAATCACCGCCGACACCCGGAAACCCCCCGCCTCCGTCGGCCCCGACACAAACCCCCCACCCAGCGCCGCCACCCGCTCACGCATCCCCACCAGACCGTTGCCCCCACTGGGCAACCCCGCACCCCGCACACCCTCCGCCGGCGCCTCGTTCTCCACCAGCACCGCCACCTCACGCTCACGACGCGCCAACCGCACCCGCGTACGCGCACCCGCCGCATGCTTGTGCACGTTCGTCAACGCCTCCTGAACCACCCGGTACGCCGTCTGCTCCACCCGCCACGCATACGAACGCACCTCCCCCTCCACCGACAACTCCACCGACATCCCCGCCGCCCGCGACTGCCCCACCAGCGCCTCCAGCTCACGCAGACACGGACCACCGGACTCCCCGGAACCCTCCCCCGGACCGTCCGGCCCCGCCGAACCCCCCATCGGGCCCCGGTCCGCGGACGCCGCGGCCACCTCCGCGGCCTCCGCCACCCGCGCCAACGGCCGCTCCGCCCCCACAGCCCCCGCCGACCCCGTCGGCCCGGCCCCCGGCACATCCCCCGACACCTGCGCGGACCCCGACGGCTTCGCCTCATGCGCCCGCAGCACACCCAGCATCGTCCGCAACTCCGTCAGCGCCTGCCGCCCCATGTCACCGATCAACACCGCGTTCCGCGACGCCTTCTCCGGATCCTTCCGCGCCACCGCCTGCAACGCCGCCGCGTGCACCACCATCAGACTCACCCGGTGCGCCACCACATCGTGCATCTCCCGCGCGATCCGCGTCCGCTCCTCGTTGCGCGCCCACTCCGCACGCTCCTCCGCACGATCCGCCAGCAGCGACAACTCCCGCTCCAGACCGTCCGCACGCTCCCGCAGACTCTCCACCAGCCGCCGCCGCGCCCCCACATACAGCCCCAGCAGCACCGGAGGGGCCGTCACACCCACCGACATCAGCACAGACACCAGCGGAACGAACCACACCGGCGGGTCATAGCCGTAGTCGTCCCGCACCACACTCCGCTGAAGCTCCACGGTCGCCACGATCAGCGACCCCAGCCCCTGCATACCGGCCAGCAGGGCGATGATCCGCCGCGGCACATCCGACGCCGCCAGCGTGTACAGCCCCACCGTCCCCAGCACGACACCCATCTGCGCCGGAGTGACCGCGATCGCCACCAGCACCACCGCGATCGGCCACCGCCGCCGCAACACCAGCGACAACCCCGCCAGCGCACCCAGCGCCACCGCCAAACCCACCGGAATGCCGGCCTCACGCGCGAACGGAACCCCCTGCGCCGCGCACTCCGCACCCGACACCAGCGCGAGCCCCACATCCAGCGCCGCACTCCGACGCCGCGTCCACCACAGCGGCCCCCGAGGCGCGTCACCCTGGTCACGGGCTTTGACACTTTCCCCCGTCTCGGTCATACCGCCCAGCCTACGACCGGCCGCCAGGGGTTTTCGGGGTGGTTCCGCACGCGGGGAAACGCGTGCCTGTCGGCAGGCGTGATGACATGCACGGTGATGAAAAAGATACTTTTCACCCGAACCACTGAATCATCCGGATTTTCGAACCACGCACGCTTTTACGGGTCCAGGATGGCGCCATGGTTCAAGCCAAGACGGAGATGAAGGAGCGCGCCCGCGCCCTGCGCCGCGCGGGCCGCACATACGACGAGATCGTGGCGGAGCTGGGGGTGTCGAAGAGCTCGGTGTCGCTGTGGGTGCGGGATCTGCCGAGGCCGAGGCGTGCGGAGCACGCCCGCGCGATGGCGGAGGCGCGTTGGGAGCCTTACCGGCGTAAGCAGGAGGTCTTGCGGCAGCAGACGAAGGCGAGGGCGGCCAACGAGATCGGTCATATGACGGACCGGGAGCTGTTCCTGGTAGGGGTCGGCCTTTACTGGGCCGAAGGGACGAAGAGCAAGCCGTACCGCCTTGATGAGCGGGTCGTCTTCGTGAACAGCGACCCAGGGATGATCACGCTGTACCTGAGGTGGTTGGCGCTGCTCGGTGTGGAGCCGGAGCGGTTGCGCTTCCGTGTCATGATCCACGAGTCGGCGGATGTCGAGCGGGCCGAGCGTTACTGGGCTGACCTCGTTGGTGTGGACGTGACCGCATTGGAGGGGACCACGCTCAAGAAGCACAACCCCGTGACGGTGCGCAAGAACACCGGCGAGGCGTATCACGGCTGCCTTACGGTGAGGGTTCTCGGCAGTGCCGACCTTTACCGTCGCATCGAAGGCTGGTGGTACGGCATAGTGGTGGAGGCCGGTTCGGGCAGCCGGGAAGGATGTCCGAATTAAGGCTTTTACTGTCCCCTGTGGTGTAATTGGCAACACTATCGGTTTTGGTCCGATCATTCCAGGTTCGAGTCCTGGCGGGGGAGCTCAAAGTTCGAATGAAGGGCCCCGACCACCGGTCGGGGCCCTTCGTCGTATCCGCGAGCGGCCCCGACGGCCCGGCGGGCCCACGCCGGGTTGAGATTGACGTAAGGGGAAAGGGCATCCTCGGGGCCGAGTCCCCTAGGGGGTGGTACCCCCTTCCTCCTACCCGTGGCTCGTCCCCTGGCAGGACGAGGGCGGGCGGATCGCTCCCTAGGCTGCTTGGTGCAGGGTGCCGCACGGGTGGGGTGGTGCTGGCCCCCGTACGTATACGGCACCGCGCACCATCGCGGTGCCGGGCCGGGCGCGGCAGGCTCTTCGCGTAAGCCGGAGCAAGACCCGGATCAGATCCAGACCAGACCCAGAGCAGGACCCAGAGCAGGACCCAGAGCAGGACCCAGTCAGTTCGGTGCCGGCCGGCGCCGAGGGCTTCGGGGAGGCCCCGGTCCGGCGCGGTCGATGACAGTTGATATAGGAGATATACCGTGACAACGGCTGTAGTGAATCCCAGGACCGGGGGCAGTGGAGGAAGTACGGCTGTTGCCGCGCGGGCGCGGCAGGTCGTCAAGGCCTACGGCGCCGGCGAGACGCGTGTGGTGGCGCTGGACCGGGTGGACGTGGACATCGCGCGGGGGGCGTTCACGGCGATCATGGGCCCGTCGGGTTCGGGCAAGTCGACGCTGATGCACTGCCTTGCGGGGCTGGACGCGGTGTCGTCGGGGCAGGCGTGGATCGGTGAGACCGAGATCACGGGGCTGAAGGAGAAGAAGCTGACCCAACTGCGCCGGGACAAGATCGGTTTCATCTTCCAGGCGTTCAATCTGCTGCCCACGCTGACGGCGCTGGAGAACATCACGCTGCCCATGGACATCGCCGGCCGCAAGCCCGAGCGGGAGTGGCTGGACCGCGTGGTGGAGACGGTGGGCCTGTCGGGCCGGCTCAAGCACCGCCCCAACCAGCTCTCCGGCGGCCAGCAGCAGCGTGTGGCGGTCGCCCGGGCCCTGGCCGCCCGGCCGGAGATCATCTTCGGCGACGAGCCGACCGGCAACCTCGACTCGCGTGCGGGTGCGGAGGTGCTGGGTTTCCTGCGGCGTTCGGTGGACGAGCTGGGGCAGACGATCGTGATGGTGACGCACGACCCGGTGGCGGCGGGTTACGCGGATCGGGTGTTGTATCTGGCGGACGGGCGCATCGTGGACGAGATGCTGCGGCCGTCGGCGGAGGCTGTGCTGGACCGGATGAAGGCGTTCGACACGTTCGGGCGGGTGTCATGACTGTTCTGAGGACTTCGCTGCGGAATTTCGTGGCGCACAAGGGCCGGATGCTGCTGAGCGGTGTCGCGGTGGTGCTGTCGGTGGCGTTCGTGTGCGGGACGCTGGTGTTCACGGACACGATGAACACGACGTTCGACCGGTTGTTCTCGCAGACGGCCGCGGATGTGACGGTTTCGTCGAAGGGCGCGGGGGACGGCGAGACTCCGGCGACGGGGCGGCCGGTGACGGTGCCGGGTTCGCTGGTGGAGGAGCTCGAGGGGGTCGAGGGGGTTTCCTCGGTCTCGGGTGGTGCGTTCAGCACGGGTGTGACGGTGGTGAACGCCGAGAACGAGAGCATGGGGTCGTCGACGGGTGCGCCGACGATCGCGAGCAACTGGACTTCCATCGACGAGAGGTCGATGGAGATCACCGAGGGCCGGCTGCCGCGTGGTCCGGGTGAGGTGATGGTCGACGCGGATACGGCCGACAGGCACGGTCTGGAGCTGGGTGAGGAGCTGCGGACGATCTCGGCGCTGGGTGACTTCCGGTCCGAGATCGTGGGTGTGGCGGCGTTCAGGTCGACGAATCCGGGCGCGACGGTTGTGTATTTCGACACCGGCACGGTGCAGGAGAGGCTGCTGGGGGATCCGGACGCCTTCACGGACGTGTATGTGATGGCGGCCGGGGGTGTGAGCGACGAGGAGTTGAAGGAGCGTGTCGTCGCGGCGCTGGGTTCGGGGGAGTACAAGGTCCGGACGCAGGAGGAGTACGCGGCGGAGAGTCAGGACGAGATCGGGTCGTTCCTGGATGTGATCAAGTACGCGCTGCTGGGTTTCGCGGGGATCGCGTTGCTGGTGGGTGTGTTCCTGATCGTGAACACGTTCTCGATGCTGGTGGCGCAGCGGACGCGTGAGATCGGTCTGATGCGGGCGATCGGTTCGAGCCGTCGGCAGGTGAACCGGTCGGTGCTGGTGGAGGCGGTGCTGCTGGGTGTGCTGGGCTCGGTGGTGGGTGTGGCCGCCGGTGTGGGCCTGGCCGTGGGGCTGATGGAGCTCATGGGCCTGGTGGGCATGAATCTGAGCACGGACGATCTGACGCTGCGGTGGGTCACGCCGGTGGTCGGTGTGGTGCTGGGTGTCGTGGTGACGGTGCTGGCGGCGTATCTTCCGGCGCGGCGTGCGGGCCGGGTGTCGCCGATGGCGGCGTTGCGGGATGACGGGCTGCCTGCGGCGGGGGGCCGGGTGGGCCGGGTCCGTTCGGGTGCGGGTCTGGTGCTGACGCTGGCCGGTGCGGGTGCGCTGGTGGTGGCGGCGGGGTCGGACGAGGCCGCCGGCGGGTCGTTGTTCCTGGGCTTGGGTGTGGTGCTGACGCTGGTGGGTTTCGTGCTGATCGGTCCGCTGCTGGCGGGCGGTGTGGTGCGGGCTCTGGGCGCGGTGGTGCTGCGGGTGTTCGGTCCGGTGGGGCGGCTGGCGGAGCGGAACGCGCTGCGCAATCCGCGTCGTACGGGGGCGACGGGTGCGGCGCTGATGATCGGGCTGGCGCTGGTGTCGTCGTTGTCGGTGGTGGGTGCGTCCTTGGTGGCGTCGGCCGGTGACGAGCTGGACCGGTCGGTGGGGGCGGACTTCATTCTGATGTCGGGTGCGGGGCAGCCGGTGGTGCCGGAGGTCGTGGAGCGGGTGCGTGCCACGGAGGGCGTGGCGCATGTGACCGAGTACCGGTGGCTGGAGGCGCGGCTGACGGGGCCGGACGGTGAGACGGTGAAGGAGTCGGTGACGGCGGCTTCCGCGACGTATGCCGAGGATCTGCGGGTGGAGACGGTGGCGGGTGAGCTGCCGGCGGCGTACGAGCGGGATTCGATGTCGGTGCCGGAGGACTTCGCGAAGGCGCACGGTGTGGAGGTCGGTGACCGGGTCGAGGTGGATTTCGCGGCCGGTGGTACGGCTGAGCTGGTGGTGCGGGCGATCACGGCGGCGGACACGAGTGTGGACCAGGGCGCGATGTACCTGAGCACGGCGACGGCCGAGCGGTATGTGCCCGAGGACCGGATGCCGCTGAACATGATGTTGTTCGCGAAGGCGGAGGAGGGCCGGGAGGATGCGGCGTACGCGGCTCTGAAGGGGGAGCTGGAGGCGTTTCCGCAGTACGAGGTCCGTAATCAGGCGGATTACAAGGAGCTGCTGGAGGACCAGGTGGGGCAGTTGCTCAACATGGTCTACGGGCTGCTGGCGCTGGCGATCGTGGTGGCGGTGCTGGGTGTGGTGAACACGCTGGCGCTGTCGGTGGTGGAGCGGACGCGTGAGATCGGTCTGATGCGGGCGATCGGGCTGTCGCGGCGGCAGTTGCGGCGGATGATCCGGCTGGAGTCGGTGGTGATCGCTCTGTTCGGTGCGCTGCTGGGTCTGGGGCTGGGCCTGGGCTGGGGTGTGGCGGCGCAGCGGCTGCTGGCGCTGGAGGGGCTGAAGGTGCTCGAGGTGCCGTGGCCGACGATCGTGGGTGTGTTCTTCGGTGCCGCGGTGGTGGGTCTGGTGGCGGCTTTGGTGCCGGCGTTCCGGGCGGGCCGGATGAATGTGCTGAACGCGATCGCCACGGAGTAGGCGGGGGTGGTCGGTAGGGGGTCTGCGGGGTTTGTGCTGCGGCCCGGTCGCGGTGGGTGCGGTGTGCGCCTGCCGGGGCCGGGCCGCGGTGCTGTGCGGGTGGGCGGGGGTGGTCCGGGGTGGTCCGGGCGGCGGCCGGTGGTGGCGGCTCGGGGGCTGGGCGGGTGGTGGAAGGGCGGGGCAGGGGGGTGCCGGTCGTCGTAGGCTGGGACCCCCGGCCCGCTCGGCGTGTCGGGTTGTTGGTGTTGTCCGGGGCGCCGGTGCGGGTGCCTTTGTTGTCCAGCCTCTGGGATGGAACGTCTCGATGAGTCTCACCGGTCTTCTTGATGCGGTCGTGGTGGATCCGGCGCTGGCGGAGGCGGTGCGGGCCGCTGCGGAGGGGCGTCGGCGCGAGGTGGATCTGGTGGGTCCGCCGGCGGCGCGGCCGTTCGTGGTGGCGGCGCTGGCGCGGTCGTCGGGGCGTCCGGTGCTGGCGGTGACGGCGACGGGGCGTGAGGCGGAGGATCTGGCTTCGGCGCTGCGGTCGCTGATGCCGTCGGGCCGGGAGGGCGAGGTGGTGGAGTTCCCGGCGTGGGAGACGCTGCCGCATGAGCGGCTCTCGCCCAGGTCGGACACGGTGGGGCGCAGGCTGGCGGTGTTGCGCAGGCTGGCGCATCCGAGTGCGGACGATCCGTCGGCGGGGCCGGTGAGTGTGGTGGTGGCTCCGGTGCGGTCGGTGCTGCAGCCGCAGGTGAAGGGTCTGGGGGACCTGGAGCCGGTGGGGCTGCGTGCGGGGCAGCAGGTGGAGCTGGACGCGGTGGTGGACGCGCTGGGGGCGGCGGCGTACGCGCGGGTGGAGCTGGTGGAGAAGCGGGGTGAGTTCGCCGTCCGGGGCGGGATTCTGGATGTGTTCCCGCCGACGGAGGAGCATCCGCTGCGGGTGGAGTTCTGGGGGGACGAGGTCGAGGAGATCCGTTACTTCAAGGTGGCCGATCAGCGGTCGCTGGAGGTGGCGGAGCACGGGTTGTGGGCGCCGCCGTGCCGTGAGCTGCTGCTGACGGATCAGGTGCGGGCGCGGGCGGCGGAGCTGGCCGGGGCGCATCCGGAGCTGGGCGAGCTGCTGGGGAAGATCGCCGAGGGTGTCGCGGTGGAGGGGATGGAGTCCCTGGCGCCGGTGCTGGTGGACGACATGGAGTTGCTGCTGGACGTGATGCCGTCGGGGAGCATGGCGGTGGTGTGCGATCCGGAGCGGGTGCGTACGCGGGCGGCGGATCTGGTGGCGACCAGCCAGGAGTTTCTGCAGGCGTCGTGGGCGGCTTCGGCGGGTGGGGGTGATGCGCCGGTCGATGTGGGTGCGGCGTCGCTGTGGGGGATCGCGGATGTGCGGGACCGGGCGCGTGAGCTGGGGATGCCGTGGTGGTCGGTGAGTCCCTTCGCGCTGGGTTCCGCGGAGGCCGGGGGGGCCGGGGACGCGGGGCCGGGGGCGGATTCGCTGACGCTGGGGATGCGGGCTCCGGAGAGTTACCGGGGGGACACGGCGCGGGCGCTGGCGGACACCAAGGGGTGGTTGGCGGACGGCTGGCGGTGTGTGTTCCTGACGGAGGGGCACGGTCCGGCGGCGCGCACGGTGGAGGTGCTGGGGGGTGAGGGGATCGCGGCGCGGCTGGAGCCGGAGCTGGGGGAGATCGCCCCGTCGGTGGTGCATGTGTCGTGCGGGACGCTGGAGAGCGGGTTCGTCGATCCGGGTCTGCGGCTGGCGGTGCTGACGGAGACGGATCTGTCCGGTCAGAAGGCGGCGAGCCGGGATCTGGGGCGGATGCCGGCGCGGCGGCGCAAGACGATCGATCCGCTGACGTTGCAGCCGGGTGACTACATCGTGCACGAGCAGCACGGTGTGGGCCGGTACGTGGAGATGGTGCAGCGCACGGTGCAGGGTGCGACGCGCGAGTATCTGCTGGTGGAGTACGCGCCGGCGAAGCGGGGGCAGCCGGGGGACCGGTTGTTCGTGCCGACGGACCAGCTGGAGCAGATCACCAAGTACGTGGGTGGTGAGCAGCCGTCGCTGCACCGGCTGGGGGGTGCGGACTGGACGAAGACGAAGGCGCGGGCGAAGAAGGCGGTCAAGGAGATCGCCGCGGATCTGATCCGGCTGTACTCGGCGCGGATGGCCGCTCCGGGGCACGCGTTCGGTGCGGATTCCCCGTGGCAGCGGGAGCTGGAGGACGCGTTCCCGTATGTGGAGACGCCCGATCAGCTGACCACGATCGCCGAGGTGAAGGAGGACATGGAGAAGTCGGTTCCGATGGACCGGCTGATCTGCGGCGATGTGGGTTACGGCAAGACGGAGATCGCGGTGCGGGCGGCGTTCAAGGCGGTGCAGGACGGCAAGCAGGTGGCCGTGCTGGTGCCGACGACGCTGCTGGTGCAGCAGCATTTCGGGACGTTCTCGGAGCGGTACGCGCAGTTTCCGGTGAAGGTGCGGGCGCTGTCGCGGTTCCAGTCGGAGGCGGAGGCGAAGGCGGTCCTGGAGGGGTTGCGGGACGGCTCGGTGGACGTGGTGATCGGCACGCACCGGCTGTTCTCGTCGGAGACGAGGTTCAAGGACCTGGGTCTGGTGATCGTCGACGAGGAGCAGCGTTTCGGTGTGGAGCACAAGGAGCAGTTGAAGAAGCTGCGGGCGAACGTGGATGTGCTGACGATGTCGGCGACGCCGATTCCGCGGACGCTGGAGATGGCGGTCACGGGCATCCGGGAGATGTCGACGATCACCACGCCGCCGGAGGAGCGGCATCCGGTGCTGACGTTCGTGGGCCCGTACGAGGAGCGGCAGATCGGTGCGGCGATCCGGCGTGAGCTGCTGCGCGAGGGCCAGGTGTTCTACATCCACAACCGGGTGGAGTCGATCGACCGGGCGGCGGCGCGGCTGCGGCAGATCGTTCCGGAGGCGCGGATCGCCACGGCGCACGGGCAGATGTCGGAGGCGGCGCTGGAGAAGGTGGTGGTGGACTTCTGGGAGAAGAGGTTCGATGTGCTGGTCTCCACGACGATCGTGGAGTCGGGTATCGACATCTCCAACGCCAACACGCTGATCGTGGAGCGTGGGGACATGTTCGGGCTGTCCCAGCTGCACCAGTTGCGGGGCCGGGTGGGCCGTGGCCGGGAGCGGGGGTACGCGTACTTCCTGTATCCGCCGGAGAGGCCGCTGACGGAAACGGCGCACGAGCGGCTGGCGACGATCGCGCAGCACACGGAGATGGGCGCGGGCATGTACGTGGCGATGAAGGACCTGGAGATCCGAGGGGCGGGCAATCTGCTGGGCGGGGAGCAGTCGGGCCACATCGCGGGGGTCGGTTTCGACCTGTACGTGCGGATGGTGGGGGAGGCGGTGGCCGACTACCGGGCGGCGCTGGAGTCCGGTGGCTCCGGGGGCGCGGCGGAGGAGGCGCCGCTGGAGGTGCGGATCGAGCTTCCGGTGGACGCGCATGTGCCGCACGACTACGTGCCCGGGGAGCGGCTGCGGTTGCAGGCGTACCGGGCGATCGCGTCGGCGAACTCGGAGGAGGAGATCGCGGCGGTGCGCGAGGAGCTGGCCGACCGCTACGGTCCGCTGCCGGAGCCGGTGGAGAACCTGCTGCTGGTGGCGGGGCTGCGGATGCTGGCGCGTTCCTTCAGGGTCACCGACATCACACTGCAGGGTTCGAACGTGCGGTTCGGGCCGGTGGAGCTGCGGGAGTCGCAGGAGCTGCGGCTGAAGCGGCTGTATCCGCGGTCGGTGGTGAAGGCGGCGGCGCGGCAGGTGCTGGTGCCGCGTCCGGCGACGGCGCGGATCGGGGGGAAGCCGGTGGTGGGGCGCGAACTGCTGGCGTGGACGGGAGAGTTCCTGACCACGGTGCTGGGCTGACCGGCGGGCCGGTGCGGGGGCTGTTCCGGAAGCCGATCATGGGAGCGTTCCCGTAGTCGGTGACCTGCGAGGACCGGCCCGGTTCGCCGGGCCGGCCGGAACGTAGGATCGGGTGTCATGGAGCAGCGAGTACTGGGCAGGACGGGCCGCGAGGTGTCCGTCGTGGGACTGGGCACCTGGCAGCTGGGTGCCGACTGGGGGCAGGTGCGCGAGGAGGACGCGCTGGCGGTGCTGGACGCCGCGGTGGAGTCCGGGGTGACGTTCTTCGACACCGCCGACGTGTACGGCGACGGCCGCAGTGAGCGGCTGATCGGCCGTTTCCTGGCGGAGCGGCCGGGGGCGGACGTGTTCGTGGCGACGAAGATGGGCCGCCGGGTGGACCAGCTGCCCGGCAACTACAACCTGGCCAACTTCCGGGCCTGGACGGACCGGTCCCGCACGAACCTGGGCGTGGAGACCCTGGATCTGGTCCAGCTGCACTGCCCGCCGTCCGAGGTGTACTCCTCCGACGAGGTGTTCGACGCGCTGGACACCCTGGTGGCGGAGAAGCGGATCGCGGCGTACGCGGTGAGTGTGGAGACCTGCGCGCAGGCGCTGGAGGCGATCGCGCGGCCGGGCACGGCGAGTGTGCAGATCATCCTCAACCCGTTCCGGCTCAAGCCTGTGGAGGAGGTCCTTCCGGCGGCGGCCGAGGCGGGGGTGGGCGTCATCGCGCGGGTGCCGCTGGCCTCGGGGCTGCTGTCGGGCCGCTACACCCGCGAGACGGTGTTCTCGCCGGACGACCACCGCAGCTTCAACCGGCACGGTGAGGCGTTCGACCAGGGCGAGACGTTCTCGGGCGTGGACTACGAGACGGGGCTTGCGGCGGCGGCGGAGTTCGCCGGGCTGGCGCCGGAGGGGATGACGCCGGCGCAGACGGCGCTGCGCTGGGTGATCCAGCAGCCGGGGGTGACCTCGGTGATCCCCGGTGCGCGCAGCACCGGGCAGGCGCGGGCGAACGCCGCGGCGGCCGGGCTGCCGCCGCTGCCGGGGCAGACGCTGGAGGCGATCGCCGCCCTGTACGACCGCAGGATCCGCGCGCAGGTGCACCACCGCTGGTAGGGGTGCCCGCGCCGTGGACGGGCGGCGGGGCCGGCCGAAGTGGATGGCGGCCGGCCCCGCCGCCCTTTTCTCCCTCTTCACACCGTCGGCACCTTACCTCCGCTTGTCTCCGCCAAGGTCCCCGATGACACCGTGTGAGTGAATGCTCACTGTTGTCCCGGGTAGCCGGAAGGACTCCTGAGGAACCGGCACGAGGGAGTTGTTTCAGTGAGCCAGGCGAACGTCTTCGTCATCGGACTGGACGAGGAGAACATCGAGACGCTGCGCGCGGTGCCGCACGCGGTGGAGTACCGCTTCCACCCCCTGCTGAGCGTCGAGGAGCTCCAGCACGGCGAGATCCCGGTGGCCGACCTGCTGGAGAAGGCGTGCAAGGAGCTGGACGCGTTCGACGGCGGCATCGACGCCATCGTCGGCTACTGGGACTTCCCCGTCAGCACGCTGGTGCCGATCCTGGCCGAGCGCTACGGGACGCGCGCCACCAGCCTGGAGTCGGTGGTCAAGTGCGAGCACAAGTACTGGAGCCGGCTGGAGCAGCGGAAGGTCGTCGACGAGCACCCGCGTTTCGCGCTGGTGGACCTGGAGGGTGAACCCCGCCCGCCCGAGGGCCTGCGTTTCCCGATGTGGCTGAAGCCGGTGAAGTCCTACTCCTCGGAGCTGGCCTTCGGGGTGAAGGACGAGGAGGAGTTCGCGGCGGCGGTGGCCGAGATCCGCGAGGGCATCACCCGTATCGGGCGGCCCTTCGAGTACGTGATGCGGCGCCTCCAGCTTCCGCCGGAGGTGGCCGAGGCCGGCGGGCAGGCATGCCTGGCCGAGGAGTCCCTCAAGGGCGTCCAGGCCGCCGTCGAGGGCTATGTGTACGACGGCGAGGTCACCGTCTACGGCGTGCTGGACTCGATCAACTACCCCGGCACCTCCTGCTTCCTGCGCCACCAGTACCCCGCCTCCCTGCCCGAGCCGGTGCAGCTGAGGCTGCGGGACGTCTCCAGGCGGGTGATCGAGCAGATCGGCATGGACTGGGCCACCTTCAGCATCGAGTACTTCTACGACGCGGCCACCGGCGAGATCAACCTGCTGGAGATCAACCCGCGCCACTCGCAGTCCCACGCCGAGCTGTTCGAGTACGTCGACGGCGTGCCCAACCACCACGCCATGCTCAGCCTGGCGATGGGCCGCGACCCGGACCTGCCCTACCGGGCGGGCCCCTACGCGGTGGCCGCCAAGTGGTACCACCGCCAGTTCGCCGACGGGCTGGTGACACGCGTGCCGACGGCCGAGGAGATCGAGCGCGTGGAGCGCGAGGTGCCCGGTGTGCGGATCACCGTCAAGCCGAGCGAGGGGCGGCGGTTGTCGGACATGCCCGGCCAGGACAGCTACAGCTTCGAGCTGGCACATGTCTTCGTCGGCGCCGACAGCGAGGAGGAGATGCGGGCCAAGTACGACCGCTGCCTGGCGATGCTGCCGTTCGAGTTCGCCGAGGAGAGCGGCGGGGACGGCGGCCGGGAGAGCGGGAGCGAGTCCGAGCAGGCCGCCTGAGCGGGCGGGGAGAGGAGGTGGTCCGGCCGTGCGCCATGTGACCAGCCTGCCGTACGCGATCAAGGAAGAGGAGCACGTGTGGATCCCCGTCTCCGACGGGACCCGCCTGGCGGCCCGGATCTGGCGGCCGGTCTCCTCCGACGGCGAACCGGTGCCCGCGGTGCTGGAGTACATCCCCTACCGCAGGCGCGATCTGACCTCGGTGCGCGACTCGATCCACCACCCCTACATCGCGGGCCACGGCTACGCCTGCGTGCGGGTGGACATCCGCGGCACCGGTGAGTCCGAGGGGGTGCTGCGCGACGAGTACCTGGAGGTGGAGCAGACCGACGCCGAGGACGTGCTGGCCTGGCTCGCCGAGCAGCCCTGGTGCGACGGGCGGACGGGGATGATGGGCATCTCCTGGGGGGCCTTCGCCGCCCTCCAGGTCGCCGCGCGCCGCCCGCCGAGCCTGGGGGCGATCGTCATCTCCTCCTTCACCGACGACCGGTACGCCGACGACATGCACTACATGGGCGGCTGCCTGCTGTCGGACAACCTGGCCGAGGCGGGCACGATGTTCGCCTACGGCACCTGCCCGCCGGACCCGGCGCTGGTGGGCGAGCGGTGGCGCGGGATGTGGCTGGAGCGGCTGGAGAACACCCGGCCGTGGGCGCTGGAGTGGCTGCGCCACCAGCGGCGCGACGACTACTGGCGGCACGCCTCGGTCTGCGAGGACTACTCGGCGGTGAACGTGCCGGTGCTGGCCTCCAGCGGCTGGGCGGACGGCTACTCCAACGCCGTCACGCGCCTGCTGCAGAACCTGGACGTGCCCCGCAGGGGCCTGATCGGGCCGTGGTCGCACAAGTACCCGCACCTGGGGCAGCCGGGCCCGGCCGTCGGCTACCTCCAGGAGGTGGTGCGCTGGTGGGACCACTGGCTCAAGGGCGCCGACAACGGGGTGATGGAGGGGCCGATGCTGCGCGCCTGGATGCAGGAGAGCGTGCCGCCGTCGACCTCGTACGAGGAGCGGCCCGGCCGCTGGGTCGGCGAGCCGTCCTGGCCGTCGCCGCACATCACCCCGACCGTGCTGCCGCTGGGCGCGCACCGCCTCCACCGGCCGGACGAGGAGCCGCACCGGGCGGAGCTGACGGTGCAGTCGCCGCTGTCGGTGGGCCAGTTCGCCGGCAAGTGGGCCTCCTACAACGCGCCGCCCGACCTGCCCTACGACCAGCGAGAGGAGGACGGCGGGTCGATGGTCTTCGACACCGAGCCGCTGACCGAGCGGGTGGAGGTCCTGGGCGCGCCGAGCGTGGAGCTGGAGCTGTCGGTGAGCGAGCCGGTGGCGATGGTCGCGGCCCGTCTGTCGGACGTGGCCCCCGACGGCCGCGCCACCCGCGTCACCTACGGGCTGCTCAACCTCACCCGGCTGGGCGGCCACGAGGCGGAGCCCGCGCCGCTTCAGCCCGGCCGCCGCTACCGGGCGACGGTGCAGCTCAACGGTGTGGCGCAGGTCTTCCCGCCGGGCCACCGCATCCGGCTGTCGCTGTCGACGTCGTACTGGCCGCTGGCCTGGCCGCCGCCGCGCCCGGCGCTGCTGAGCGTGTACGCGCCCGGCAGTTCCCTGACGCTGCCGGTGCGCCCGGTGGCGGAGTCCGACGAGGTGACCGGGGAGCCGTTCGGCGAGCCCGAGGGCGCCGAGCCGATCCGCACCCGCCAGGTCGAGCCGCCCGAGCAGCGCTGGGAGGTCTCCCGGAATCTGGTGGACTACGGGTCGGCGCTGGAGATCGTCAAGGACGGCGGGACGGTCCACTTCGAGGACATCGACCTGGACGTGCACCGCCGCGCCTACGAGCGCTACGACTCGGCGGCCGACGACTTCACCTCGGTGCGCGGTGAGTCGCAGTGGACGATGGAGTTCTCGCGCGGCGACTGGAACGCGCGGACGGTGACCCGCACGGTGCTCAGCTGCACCGAGGAGGAGTTCGTGCTCGACGCCACCCTCGACGGATACGAGGGGGAGCGCCGGGTGTTCTCCCGCACCTGGAACGAGACGCTGCCCCGCGACCACGTCTGACCGCGCCGACCGCGCCCCTCCCCTCCCTCCCGGGCCGGGCTCTCCCGGGCCGGGAGGGAGGGGAGGGAGGGGAGGGGAAGCCGGGTGCCGGGGCTCAGAGCTCGAGCGACCACTGGGCCGGCTCGGTGGTGAAGTCCAGCAGGTCGACCTCGACATCGAGGTTCCCGGCACTGGCGGGGGCGTCGAAGGCGAACCGCGCGGTGGCCTTCCTGCCCGGCAGCAGGGTGCCCTCGAAACCGGAGCCGATCTCGTCGTCGAAGACCTGCTCGGCCTCCACACCGTTCTCGCCGGCGCGGGCGGAGAGGGTGATCAGGCCGATGTCGGTCTTCTTGTCGCCGGTGTTCTCCAGGGTGACGGTGATCTGGTGGGCCTTGTTGCCCTCGGTGTGGCCGAGGGCGTACTCGCCCGGGGTGTAGGAGGAGGCCTCGGAGACGGTGATCCGCAGGCCGCTGCTGTAGGAGGCGGTGTCGCCCGCGGACAGCGGGCCGTCCCCGCGCTCCTGCCCGGCCCCGGAGTCCTTGGCGTCCCCGGCGTCCTTGGAGTCCTCCCCCTTCGAGTCACCGCCGGACGAGGCCTTGGTGACGGCCGGCTCCTCGGCCGCCCCGCAGGCGGTCAGGCCACCCATGGCGAGGACGGCGACGGCCGCGGCGGCGATCAGGCGCTTGCGGGCGGTGCGGGACTGCTGTGCGGGCATGCGGGAACCTTCCGGGCATGCCGGGCCGGGCGGCCCGGACCTTCGAATCGGTGCGACCACTACAGCAAACCTTGTGAATAGAGTCAACCGACGTAGAGTTGCCCGGTGAAGTCAACTCTTGTTGTAGGCGTTCGGGCTGTCACGAACCTGCTCGGGCGCTCGGCGCGGGGAGGAACCGGCCCGATGGCGGACGAGGCGACACGGGCCGGCGGGGCCGCGGCCGCCGGGCCGGCCGGGGGCGAGCACCCGCCGCGCGCCCACGGCGGTCCTCCCGAACCTCCCGAACCTCTCGAAGCGATGTTGCCCGAGCGGGTCTGGCGGGAGATCGCCGGAGCCCCCGGCGGAGCCACCGCCGCCCTGGTGCGCGCCGGCGAGGAGCTGCTGCTGGGCGGCGGGCGGCCCGTTCCCGGCCCGCTCGGTGAACTCGCCGGTGGGCTCGGGGCCTGCGGGGCGTACTCCTTCCTGCTCGACCGCCACCTCGCCCCCGTCCCGCCCGGCGCCGCCGCGCTGATGGCCGCCCTGGCCGGCCCCGCGGCCACCGTGCTCGACCCCGTCTGCGGGTCCGGCGCCCTGCTCGCAGCCGCCTTCGCGTCCGCCGCCCCCGGATCCGGCGGCCGCGCCCGGCCCGCACGGCTGTACGGCCAGGAGGCGGACCCGCATCTCGCCCGGCTCGCAGCCCTCCGCCTCGCGCTGCTCGGCGCCACCGCGCAGGTGCGCGCTGGCGACGCCCTGCGCGGCCCCGGCCCGGGCGCGGACGGCCCCGGCACGCTCGTGGACGCCGTGCTCTGCCGGCCGCCGTCCGGTGAACGTGACTGGGGATACGAGGAGTTGGCGTACGACCCCCGCTGGGAGTACGGGCTGCCCGCGCGCGCCGAGTCCGAACTGGCCTGGGCGCAGCACTGCCTGTCCCGGCTGCGGCCGGGTGGCACCGCCGTGCTGCTGATGCCCCCCACCGCCGCCTCCCGGCGCACGGGCCGCCGGGTGCGTGCCGCCCTGCTGCGCCGGGGAGCGCTGCGCGCGGTCGTCGCGCTGTCCGCGGCGGCCGCACGCCCGGACGATCCCCCGCCGCACCTGTGGGTGCTGCGCAGACCGGGCGGACCGGAGGACGCCCCCGCACCCGTGCCACGGCTCCTGCTCGTCGACGCCGGGGCCCGCCGCCGGGCCGGGGAAGAAGGCCGGACGCCGCCGTGGGAGGAGGCGTGCCGCACCGTGCTGGAGGCCTGGCGGGCCTTCGAAAGCCGCGGTGACATTCCCGGGGAGCCCGGCGTCAGCGCCTGCGCCGCCGTCATCGGCCTGCTCGACGAGCACGTGGACGTATCGCCCGGCCGGCACGTGCCCGCTGCCGGGGGGACCACCGCCCCGGACTGAGGGCCGGGCCGGGACGCGGCCGGGCATCGGAACGGTATCGGCCGGCGAACACCGGACCGTACTGTCCGCGTCGGTGTATACCCTTCGCACCGAACGACGTCGCAACAGGGAGTCAGAGCGCTGATGTACGGTCCGCCGGCCACCCCGCCCCCCGCACCGTCCCGCCGCGGGCCCGGGGCCGGGGGCATCGCGCTGCGAGTGCTCTTCGCCTCCTTCCCGGTGTGGTCGCTGGGGCTGCTGGCCTGGGTCCCGTCGCTGCGCTTCGCGATCATCCGCAGAAGGCCCCTGGACTGGGCGGTCCTCGCGGTGAGCGTGGTGCTGACCGTGGTCTACGTGGTGCTGCTGGTCAACGTCCCCGAGAGCGAGCCGGGCGAGGACGGCACGGCCCAGGCCGGGGCCGGTCTGTACATATTCCTGCTGATCGTCGGCTCCGTGGTCCACGCCGTCCTCGGCGACCGCTTCCCGCGCGATCCCGCCCCGTACCGGGCGGCCGCGCCCGTGCCGGGCGCCCCTCTGCCGGGCACTCCTCCGCGGGGCGGCCCCCACGCATCCGCCTACCCGGCCCCGCCCGCCCCCGGGTTCGCCGAGGCGCCCACCGCCTACGGCCACCCGCGGCCCCCGGCGTACGGCTACCCCCAGCAGCCGCAGGTCCAGCCTCAGCCCCAGTCCCCGCCCGCACAGCCCCCGCAGTCGCCGCGCATGCGCCAGGTCGCCTCCGAGCTGGACGAACTCGGCGAACTGCTGCGGGGGCGCGACGGGCACGAGGACGGACACGGTGGCGGGCACGGCGGCGACGGACGGTACGGCCGGTGAACGGACGCCTGATCTCCGGCCGCTACCAGCTGACCGAACCGCTGGGCCGGGGCGCCATGGGCCAGGTCTGGGGCGGCCACGACCTCGGTCTCGGCGGCCGCCGGGTCGCCGTGAAGCTGATGCACTCCGGACAGGTCGCCTCCCTGTCCGGCGGTACGGACCCGGAGGAGCTGCGCGAGCGGTTCGAGCGCGAGTGCCGCGTCACCGCCCAGATCGACCACCCCGGCCTGGTCGCCGTCCACGACGCGGGCCGGGACGGCGACGAGCTGTACCTGGTGATGCAGCGCCTGGAGGGCAGCGACCTGCGCGACCACCTCGCCGAGCGGGAGCCCTACCCGCCGCAGTGGGCCGTGGCCGTCGCCGCCCAGATGTGCTCGGCCCTGGCGGCCGTGCACGAGGTCGGCATCGTCCACCGGGACCTCAAGCCGGGCAACGCCATCGTGCGGCCCGACGGCCGGGTGGTCATCCTCGACCTGGGCATCGCGGCCGTGCGGTCGGCCGGGGACACCACCCGGCTGACCCGCACCGGCTCCCTCATCGGCACCCCCGTCTACATGGCGCCCGAGCAGGCCATGGGCGGCAGCCCCGTCGGCCCCCGCTCCGACCTGTACGCGCTGGGCGTGCTGCTGTACGAACTCCTCACCGGCCAGGTCCCCTTCGACGCCCCGGAGCCGACCGGGCTGCTGTACAAGAAGCTCCACCACACGCCCCCGCGGGTGCGCGAGCTGCGCCCGGACGCGCCCGCCGAGCTGGACGAGCTGGTGCGGCGGCTGCTGGACAAGGAGCCCGAGGGGCGCCCCGCGGACGCCCACGAGGTGTACGCGTCCCTCGCGCCGCTGCTGCCCCGGCCGGGACAGGGCGGCCCCGCCCTGCCGCTGGACCCGAGCCGCCCGTTCCGCCAGCCCATGGCCCCCTGGCCGCCGCGCGGCCGGGCCGCGGGGCCGCGCCCGGCTTCGGGCCCGGCGCCCACGGTGGTCGTACGGCCCTCCGTGCCCCCGCCCGGCTCCGACGCCGGTCCCGGGTACGGCGCCCCGCCGCCGTCCGCACCCGGCTCCCTCACCGGTCCCGGGCCCGCCCCCGGCTTCGGACCGCCCCCGCCGCAGGCCGGTCTGGGCGCCACCCTGGAGGAGGTCCGCGCCCTGCTCTCCTCCGGCCACTACACGCGTGTCGCCGACCTCCTCGGCGACGCCCTCCCGGCCGCCGTCGCCGAGCACGGGGCGCACTCGCCCGTCGTCCGCAGCCTGCGCAAGCAGTACGCGACGGTGCTGCTGGACACCGGCCAGTACGCGCGGGCGCTGCCCGAGATCAGCCGGCTCGCCCAGGAGTACACCGCCGAACGCGGCCCGCACGACCCGGTGGTCGTCCAGCTCCGCCAGGACGAGGCGCTGTGCCTGGAGCGGCTCGGCCGCTGACCGGCCCGGCCGGACCCCGGCCGGGCGGCTCGCCGGGCAGCCCGCCGGGAGGCCATCCACCGGACGTACGTTCAGAGTTCACCCGGGTGTCCCCTCGACGGCACCCGGCGTGACCGGCGCGTGACTAGCCTCCGCCCGAGGGGCCGGCGGCCGTGGACCGCGGGCGTCCGGCCCGCCGCCCTGTCCGCAGCGTCTGGAAACCACGTGCCGAAGCTCTCAGTGATCGTCCCCTTCCACAACGTCCAGGAGTACGCGCAGGACACCCTGCGCAGCCTCGCGGCCAACGCGCGGCCGGGTACGGAGTTCGTCCTGGTCGACGACTGCTCCACGGACGCCACCGCGGAGATCCTCGACCGGGCAGTGAAGGACCTGCCGCGCGCCCGGCTGGTGCGGCACGAGGAGAACCGGGGGATCGCGCAGGCCCGCAACACCGGCATCGAGGCCGCCGAGGGCGAGTACCTGACCTTCCTCGACGGCGACGACTGGTACGCGCCCGGCCATCTGCGGGAGCTGCTCCACGCCGCCGAGGAGCTGGACTGCGACTTCGTGCGCACCGACCACGTGCAGTCCACCGGACGCGACCGCACCGTCAAGCGGGCCCCGGCGCGGCGGCGGGACGCGGTGCTGAGCACCCGGGACGCCATCGCGCCGGCCGAGATGGAGACGATGGTGGACTATCCCTTCGTCTGGGCCGGGATCTACCGGCGCGGCCTGTTCGAGACCGGCGGCGACGGCCTGGGCATGCGGTTCACCACCCATCTGCGCACCGCCGAGGACCGCGTCTTCGTGTGGCAGCTCCACCTGCGGGCGAAGACGTTCGCGACGGTCGGCCTGCTCGGCGTCTTCTACCGGCGCGGGGTCACCACCTCGCTGACCCAGATCCGCGACGCCCGGCAACTGGACTTCATACCGGCCCACGACCTGATCCTGGCCGAGGTGGCCGCCGACCGGGAGGCGGAGCGCTTCCTGCCCAAGATCGTGCGGACCTACTGCGCCATGATCGCCTTCCACGCGGTGAACGCCCACCGCTACGAGCCCGCCGCCGCGCGGCGGCTGAAGCACGAGTCGGCGGCGGCGCTGCGCCGGATGCCGCGCGAGGTGCTGGAGCGGACCCTGACGTCGATGGACCACGAGCGCGCCAGAACGCTGCGGCGGCTGCTGGGCGGCACGGCACGGAAGGCGGCCTGACATGGCTGGCACCACGGACACCACCGGCACCACCGGCGGCGGGAGCGGAAGCGGCGCGGACGGGGGCGGCCGCGTCCAGATCTTCGAGGTCTCCACCCTCTACGGCGCCGCCACGCTCGCCGCCGCCCTGGACGCGGGCCTGTTCGGGCCGTGGCACCGGACGCGGCGCGTACTGCTGGTCTCCAACAACGCCGAGGTGCCCGAGACCGCCTCCCGGCTGGACGGCATGCGCGGCTGGCGCCGGCTGGCCGCCCGCTTCGACCGGGTGGTCGACTGGAACGACGCCATCCGCCCCCACCACCCCAGCACCTGGGGCCCGGCGGGCAACGACTGCCCGCTGTGGGAGCGGATGTTCCGCGCGAGCTGGGACCTGGGCGACGGGCCGGTCGACCTCGTCGTGGAGTCCGTGCACGTCAGCCCGGCCAGAGCGCTGGCCTCGATTTTCGCGAGCGCCTCCGTCCACGTCTACGCCGACGGCCTGATGAGCTACGGCCCCACCCGCGAGAAGCTGCCGCAGGCCCTGGCCTGCCGCATCCAGCGGCTGCTCCACCTCGATCTGGTGCCCGGCCTGACGCCGCTGCTGCTGACCGAGTACGGGGTGCCGTCCGAACTGGTGCCGAACGAGGTCTTCCGCTCGGTCCTGGACGAACTCGACGACACCGCCGCGGGGGACGACGACCTGGCCGCCGAACTCGACCCGGACGGCGAGGGCATGCCCACCGCCGTGCTGCTGGGTCAGTATCTGGCGGCGCTGGGCATCCTCACCGCGGACGAGGAGGAGGCGCTGCACGAGCGGATGCTGCGCGGCGCCGCCGCGGCCGGGCACCGCACGGTCCTCTTCAAGCCCCACCCCACCGCGCCCGCCCGCTACTCCAGGGTGCTGGACAAGGCCGCCGCCGACACCGGCGTGCGGCTGGTGGTGCCCAAGCGGCCGATGCTGGCCGAGACCGTCTTCCGGCGGTGCCGCCCGAAGCTTGTCGTGGGCTGCTTCTCCACCGCGCTGCTCACCGCCTCCGCCCTGTACGGCGTGCCCGTCGCCCGGGTGGGCACCGGGCCGCTGCTGGACCGGCTGACGCCGTACCAGAACAGCAACCGCGTCCCGCTGACCCTCGTCGACGCCCTCGTGCCCGACCTGGAGGCCCCGGGGGAGGGGGAGGGCCCGCGCGGCGAGGCGGTCACCGGGTCCGCGGAGGCGGTGCGGCGGGCCGAGCCGCTGGTGCGGGCCGTCGGGTACTGCATGCAGGCCGAGCGTTACCCCGCGCTGCGGGCCGAGGCCGAGGCGTGGCTGGCGGCCCATCTGGACGACACCACGGTCCGCTACTTCAAGCGGCGCCGGCTGACCGCGCTCGGCCTGCCCGGGGGGCTCGCGCCCGGTCTGGTGCGCCGTCTGCCGGGCAGTGACCACGCGCTGCGCGCCGCGCGCCGGGTCAGGCGGGCGGCGGCCGCCCGCGCCCGCGGGAAGTGAGCGGACCGGAGACCCGGAACACCGGGGCCGGGCCGGGGCCGTGGTCCGGCCCCGGTCCGGCCCCGGGATTCGTGTGGCCGTGCGGCCGTGAGCCGGGCCCGACGCGCCTTCGAACCGCACCCGGACCGCGCCCGGACAGGACCGCGGGCCACGCGCCGAGAACCGGCACGGGGGCCGGGCCGGCTAACCCAGATACCTGCGCAGCCCCAGCCGCCCCCACAGCAGGCTCGCGCCGAACGACACCACGACCGTGGCGGCCAGCAGCACCACGAACAGCGGCCCGGCCACCGCTCCCGGCACGTCCGCGGAGACCAGCGGCTCCACGATCGCCGAGATCACCATCACATGCACCATGTAGGCGCCCAGCGCCGCCCCGGCCAGCTTCGACAGCGACGGGACCCACCGCCGCGGCACCCGCACCCGGGTGACCATGAGCAGCACACAGCCGGTCATGACGGCGACCAGGAGGTGCGCGTTGGGGATCACGTAGTGGACCCGCGTGTGGTACCAGAGCACCCCGGCCGCCGTCAGCGCCATCGGCACCGCCCACACCCACCGCCGTCCCGCCAGGCGGCCCAGGGCCCCGGCCGGCAGGGCGAACAGCATCGCGCCGCCCAGCGCGTACGCCACCTGGTAGACGCCGAAGCCCCAGCCGAAGCGCGGCAGGTCCCAGCCGGTCCACCGCTCCAGGTCGCCCATCAGGGAGGGCGCCGACGCGAGCACCAGCAGCGCCGCGCCCAGGCCCCACGGCCGCTTCCCGGCCCGCACGAGCACCACGAAGGCCAGGGCGGCGATCAGCGGGATGTAGGCGTACATGAACCACAGGTGGTACGCGGGCCGCACCGACCCGAACAGGGCCTCCACCGCCAGCCGCGACACCGGCCCGTCGTTGGTGCCCCACGCCCGGCCCCACAGCAGGTACAGGGCGCTCCAGACGAACAGCGGCACCGAGTTGCGCACGATCCGCTGCCACATGCGGCGGCTGTCGCGCGGCGGTGCGCCGACCAGCACCGCCCATCCCGCGATGGCGAAGTACATCGGCACCGCGAACGGGTTGAACGCCTCCACGACGTGCCCGGTCCAGTAGGCGCCGGGCCCGTTCGCCTCCTGCCGGTCGACCGCGGCGATGAACACCCCGCCGACGTGGCCCAGCATCACCGCGACCGAGCAGATCAGCCGCATCAGGTCGATGTCGTGCCGGTGCTCGCGCGGTGCGGGCCCGGAAGCGGGCCCGGCTCCGGGAGCGGGGGAGGACGAGTGGGCGGCGGGCGCCGGAACCCCGGGGAGGGCCGCTTCCCGCGTGAGGTCGCTCTGCCCGGAGCCCGCGCCGGCGTCGGGGCCGCGCTCCGGGGACTGCACGGCTGTTTCGTTGGACACGGGGGCCACTCTCGGGCACCCGGGTGTACGGAACGGTAACGACCGGCGAACACTGCCCGAGCCACCCCCGCCCCGCCCCGCCCCGCCGTCCGTCCCGCGGCCCGTACCGCCGTCCGGCCCCGGGACGAGCGGTACGTATCCCCCAGGCCGCCCGCTCGTTTGCCGAAACAGTGCCGAAACGGTGGTGGGAGTCACGCCGACTGCCTAGCATCGATCATCGCCGGGACGGCATTGCACAGGTGTTCCCCAGCACCGTCCACACCACCCGTTCCACAGCCGCACTCAGGAGGCTCAATGTTCCGCCGCAGGACCTCGCTCTCCCTCTCAGCCGCGGCGGCGGTGCTCGTCGCGGCGCCGCTGCTGACCGCGTGCGGCAGCGAAGCCCACCCGGGTGCGGCGGCCGTCGTCGGCGGCGAGCGGATCACCATGGAGCAGGTGCAGTCGCAGGTGCGGGCCGTACGGGCCGCGCAGGGCGAGTCGGACCGTGGCTCCGAGCTGATCCGGAACACCGAGCAGCTCACCCGCGGCACGGTCGGTTCCCTGGTCTTCGAGCGGGTGCTGGAGCGGGCCGCCGAGGACGCCGGGGTGACGGTGAACCGCGGCGAGGTCCAGCGGGCGCGCGAGGAGGCCGAGCGCAACGTGGGCGGTCCCGAGCAGCTGGAGGCGATGATGCTCCAGCAGCGGGCCGTGGCCCCCGACGAGATCGACCAGGCGGTCCGCTCCCAGCTGCTGGTCCAGAAACTGGCCGGGAAGCTGGGCGCCAACCTCCAGACGCCGCAGGGCCAGCAGGAGATCACGCAGGCGCTGACGGAGGCCTCCGAGAAGCTGGACGTGACCGTCAACCCGCGCTTCGGCGCCTGGGACGACAAGCAGATCACCCTGACCGACGCCGAGGAGCCGTGGATCAGGAACGTCTCCGACCCCGAGCCGCAGCAGCCCGCCTGACGGCCGCCTCCGAACCGGCCCGCCGGTCCTCGCCGACGGTTCCGTCACTGTTCACCCGGAAGCCGACGCGGCGTCACGCGCGCCGCGCGGCGGTCGGGCACTGTTCGGCCTCCCGCCGCCGAACAGTGGAGAGACATGAGGACGAAGAGGCCCGGGGCCGCGCCGCGGGCGTGGCCGGGGATCCCGCGCCTGCGGCCGGGCGCCGCGCGCGAGGCCGAGGCGCGCACCGCGCTCACCGGATGCGTCCGCGCCTGTGCGGACCGGCTCGCCGAACTCACCGGGCCGTCCGCCGGGCCCGGCGGACGGCCGGATCCGGGGCGCACCCGTCTGGTCGCCGCGTTCGCCGCCCTGGTCGCCGCGCACACCGCCCGCGCCGAGACCACCGGGCGCTCCTCCGGCCCGGCCGCGGACAGGGCGGGCAAGGAGGCCTTCGACACCCTGCTGCGCGCCGGTGACGCGGCGCTCGACGCGGCGTTCGGCGCGGGGGCGCGCCCGGCGGGGGAGACGGCCGGACGCGCAGCCGGGCACACCGCGGCGGACGCCCGCGACCTCCGGCTCGCCCTCCTCCTGTCCGACACCGCCCTGACCGTCCGCCGCAACTCCAGGGCCGCCTGGCTGCTGCGCGCCCGCGCCCTGGAGGGACTGGGACGCCGCGCCGAGGCCGCCGGGGCGTACGAGCGCCACCTCGCCCTGTCCGAACCGGGTCCGGGCGCCCGTGCCGTCGCCGCCCACCTGGTCACGCTCACCGAGCGGCAGAAGTGCCTGACCGACGCCCTGCGGCTGTTCCCCGCCGACGACTGCTCCCAGGCCCGCGCCTTCGCCGGGGCTGCCGGGGGCGACCTGCCCGCGGCCGAGGTCCGCGCCGCCTTCACCGCCTACATGGACCACCGGCTGCGCGAGCGCGGCGCGGCCGACCCCGCCGTACGGGACCTCGCCGCGCTGTACGCCGCGTACTGCCGACTGGACGGGCGGGACCGGATGCCCGACCCCCTCCTCGGCGGCGGGAGCGGCAGGGGCGAGGGCGCCGGCGACGGGGAGCCGCTCGCGGTGGGCGACCTGCGCAACGCCGTGGCGGGCCGGACGGTGTGCCTGGTGGCGAACAGCCCCCGGCTCGCCGACCACGTGCCGGACGCCGGGATCGACGCCTACGACCTCGTCGTCCGCTGCGACGCCTTCCCCCTGGACGCCCCAGGAGCCGGGGAGCGCACCGACATCCACGCCCTCTCCCACCGCACCACCGCGCGCCTGGACCACCGGGTCGGCGTCCGGCTGGTGTTCGGCGATCCGGCCGAGGAGTGGCTGAGCGCGGTACGGCGGCTGGTCCCCGGCGCGCAGCGCCGTGTCGGCGACGCCTCGCTCCGCCACCCGGTGACCGATCCGGCGCTGATCGGCGAGAGCGCCGCGGACCCCGGCCCGACCACCGCCTTCACGGTGCTGCGGCTGCTGGACTTTCTGGACGTCTGCCCGGTCGTCGACCTGATCGGCTTCGACCTGCCGGGCCCCGGCCGGCTGCGCCCCGCCGAACGTGCCTGGGCCGAGGCCCGGGCCGAGGACAGCACACGGACGAGGATCTCCCTGCGATGACCGCCTCCCGCACCGTCGGCACCGAAGCCGCCGACGCCACCGCCGCCCTGACCGGCAGGCGCCGTATCGCCTTCGCCTGCCACGCCGACGAGGACACCCTCCCCGGCCTGCTGACCCTGCTGCGCAGCCTGGCGCTGACCAACCCCCGCGTCTGCGAGGACTTCCTCCTCCTCCACCCCGGACTGCCCGAATCCGCCCTGGACGCCGCCCGGCGCCTGCACCCCCGGATCACCGCCCGCAGGACACGGCTCGGACGGTGGGAGGCGCTGCGGGCGCACGGGTACGACACCGTGATCGTGCTGGGCCCGGACATGGTGGTGCTGGACGACATCGGCCCCCTCCTGCGGCTGCGCCACGGTGTGGGCGCGGTCCCGCAGCTCCCCATGCCCTCCGGCGAGCCCCGCGTCCAGGCGGACGAGGGCCTGCTGGTCCTCCAGAGGGAGCGTCTCGACGACTCCACCCGCGCCCTGCTGGCCGGCGACGGCGTGCCCGGATGCGTGGTGCCCCTCGACGGCCGCCACGACCTGCCCGTCCGGCGCCTGCACGGCGGTCTGCCCGTGCCCGGGGGCACGGTGGTCCTGCGGTTCGGCGGTGCGGAGGGCACGGGCGCCGGGGACGGGGAGGAGCACGCCCCGGCGGTACGCGCCCGCGCCCGCTACGAGATGGCCGACGACGACTTCCGCACCGCCTACTGCTCCCTGCCCGGCCCCAAGCACCCGGCCCTCCTCACCCACCTCGCCCGCCCCCTGCTGGAGCGTGGCGCCACCGTCGACCTGGCCCGCGCCCTCGCACTCGTCCACACCGAGGAGGGCCGCTACCGCGAGGCCGTCGAGGTGCTGCTGTCGGTCACCCCCCGGGCCGACCAGCCGCGCTTCCACGAGACGCTGGGCAGCGCGCTGATGGCCGAGTCCCGCCACGCCGAGGCCGAGACCCACCTGCTGCTGGCCACCGCCTCGCCCGCGGTCGCGCCGAAGGCGTTCAGCCGGCTCGCGCGGCTGGCGTGGCTGCGCGGCGACGACGACGCGGCCCGCGCGTACGCCCGCGAGGGGCTCGACGCCGAACCCGTCAACCGCACCTGCCGCGACCTGGCCCTGCTGCCCGGCGAGCCCGCGCCCGACGTCCCCGGCGACGGGCAGCTCGCGCATGTGGCGCTGTTCGCCTCCGGCCAGGAGAACGCCGGCGACAAGGTGCTCCCCGAGGCCGTACGGCTGTGCTTCGGCGCCGACACCGGGCCGCGCCGCTGGCTGCCGGTGCCGGTACACCGCCTCTTCGACGAGGTGGCCCTGGAGCGCGTGAACGCCCGCCGCGCCCTGGTCGTCGGCGGCGGCGGACTCTTCCTCCCCGACACCTGGCCCAACGGCAACAGCGCCTGGCAGTGGAACGTCCCCGACGCGATGCTGGAGCGGATCACCGTGCCGCTGGCGGTCCTCGCGGTCGGCTACAACGTCTTCGACGGCCAGGCGTACCGCCGCACCCGGTTCACCAAAAGCCTGCGGACCCTGGTGGAGAAGTCGGCGTTCTTCGGCCTGCGCAACCACGGCTCGGTCGAACGCGTCCGGGTGCTGCTGCCCCCCTCCCTGCGGGAGAAGGTGCGCTACCAGCCGTGCCCCACCACCGTGCTGCGCAGGCTCTCGCCCGGCTGGACCGACCCCGTGCGGCGCGACGACACCGTGCTGGTCAACTGCGCGTACGACCGCGCGGGCCTGCGCTTCGGCCACGACTACGGCCACTTCCTGACCGAGATGGCCGCCGCGGTGCGCGAGCTGGGCAAGCGCGCGGAGGTGCGGTACGCGCCCCACACGCCCGCCGACGAGCGCTTCGTGCACGACCTGCGCCGGGAGCACGGCATCGCGCTGCCCGTCGAGCCGCTCTACGACCTGCCCAACGCCGAGATCTACGAGCGCTTGCGCCGCACCCGCCTGGTCGTCGGGATGCGCGGGCACGCCGGGATGATCCCCTTCGGCTGCGGCACCCCGGTCCTCAGCCTGATCTCGCACCCCAAGCTGGCGTACTTCCTGGCCGACATCGACCGCCCCGGGTGGGGGCTGTCCGTGCACGACCGGGACCTGGGCGCGAAGCTCGCCGAGCGGGCCGCGGCCCTGCTGGACGACCACGACGCGGCGGTGGCCGACGTCCTGGGGAGGCAGCGGCTGCTGTGGGAGACCACCCGCGCCAATCTCGCCGAGCTGGAACGGTGCCTGGGTGTCCCTGTGGAGGCCGCCCGCCTCACAGGCCCCGCCTCACAGACCCCGGCGCACCCGTCCCCGCACGGGGACCGGCCCCCATCGGTTACGTTCGGGGCGTGAACCTCTCCAGCCCCGCGCCGGCCCCCGCCACCGGCCGCATCGTCCTGCTCACCACCAGCCACCGCGTCGCGCCCGGACTGCTGTCCTGGCCCGCCTGGCGGGCGTTGCGCACGGCCGACCGCGTCCTGTGCCCGGACCCCGGCCACCCGCAGCTCCCGTACGTCCGGGAGGCGGGCGTCGAGGTGGAGACCGCCCGGCCCACCGCCCGCGAACTGGTGGACGCCTGCACGGGCGCGGACGGCGGCGGCCCGGCGGGCGGGAGCGGCGACGGCGCCCCGGCGGGCGGCGGGCGGACGGTGGTGGTCCTCGCCGGCGCCGAGGGCGAACCGGAACTGACCGACGGGCTGGCCCGCATGGCCGGCTCCGGCCGTGAGGCGATGCCCGAACTGGAGCTGCTGCCCGGCTCCTACGACCTGCCCGGCGCCCGCCTGCTGGACCTGGTGCAGGTCATGGACCGCATCCGCGCCGAGTGCCCCTGGAGCGGCACCCGCACCGGCGAGGACCTGGTCAAGTACGGCGTCGAGGAGATGTACGAGCTGGTCGAGGCCATCGAGGAGGGCGACCGCGAGGCCCTGCGCGAGGAGCTGGGCGACGTGCTGCTCCAGGTGGTCTTCCACGCCCGCATCGCCCAGGACGACCCCGACGAGCCGTTCTCCGTCGACGACGTGGCCGCCACCATCGTGGAGAAGCTGGTCCACCGCCACCCCCACGTCTTCGGCGACGAGACCGCCGGGACGCCCGAGGAGGTCAAGGCGCACTGGCTGCGCACCAAGGCGGTCGAGAAGCGGCGCGAGTCGGTCACCGAGGGCATTCCGCTGGGCCAGCCCGCCCTCGCCCTGGCCGCGAAGCTGGCCGGCCGGGCCCGCGCCGCGGGCATCGACGCCCTCCCGGCCGGCGAGGGCGCCGGCTACGAACTGCTGGCCCTGGCCGCCCGCGCCGAGGCCGAGGGCACCGACCCCGAGACGGCCCTGCGGGCGGCGGCCCGCACCTACCGGGACGCCATACGGGCGGCCGAGAGCGCGCTCGGGGCGGGCACGGCGGCCCCGGGAGCCGGGGACCGGCAGGAGCCCGCCCCGGGCCGAGTGACCGGGCCGCACGGGGGTACCCGAAGGCCATGAACGGCATCTACGCAGCGGATCACATCCCACTGGCCGCTTCCGATCTGACGATCGGCATCGGTCCCCTCATCGCGGGAATCGTGGTGGCGGGCCTGCTGGTCCTGGCCGTGGTGTACGGGCTGCGCATCCTCAAGCGCGGCGACGAGGGGGTCTCCACCCCGACCGAGCGCCCGGACGAGCCGATCGTCTACGAGGACGGCGTCCGGGACGACGAGGAACTGCCCCGCGACGGCAGGCGCAGGCTCCCGTACGAGCTCCAGGAGCACGAGGACACCCACCCCGTCGACCCCGACAAGCGCCCCACCTGGAGTCCCGGCAGCAGCGGTGGCTTCGGCTCCGGCGGCCCCGGCCACACCTGATCCTCCGGCCGCACCGGGCCGTATCCGGCCGTACCGGGCCGCATCCGTCCGGCCGGGCCATTGAAGCGCGACGCCGGGACCGCCACACTGTGCCCCCATGACGATCTTCGCGACGGCTCTGGAGCGCGGCGCGCGCCGCACCCGCCGGGCGGCGGCCCGGCTCACCCGCCCCGACGGGCACGGCCGGGGCGCGCTGGTCGCCTTCGGCGCGCTCGCGGCGGCCGACCTGCTGGCCACCGCCCGCCGCCCGCGCGGCGCCGCCCGAGCCGGCAAGCCGCTGCTGATGCCGGCGCTGGCCGCCCACGCGCTGCGCCGCCGCGAGACGGCGGACGCCCCCGCCCCGAAGGCCCTGCTGGCCGGGCTGGCCTGCGCCACGGCCGGGGACACCGCCCTCCTCGCCGACGAGTACGAGCCCGCCTTCCTCCTGGGCATGGCCGCCTTCCTGGGCACCCAGGCCAGCTACACGGCCGGCTACGTGCGCCGGGGCGCGCTGAAGGGCCTGCGCCGCCGCCCATGGATCGCGGCGGCCGGCCTGGCCGGCTGGGCCGCGGCCAACGCCGCCATCGCACCGGGCCTGGAGAGGCGGCTGCGCCTGCCGGTCGCGGGCTACAGCCTCGCCCTGACCGCCATGGCCGTCACCGCCCTGGGCACCGGCGCCCGCGCGGGCACGGGCGCGCTGGCCTTCCTCGGCTCGGACCTGCTCATCGGCCTCCAGGCCGCCGGGCACGTCTTCCCCGGCCAGGAGGTCGCGATCATGGCGGGCTACCTCTTCGGCCAGTACCTGATCACCACCGGCTGGCCCGTCACGCCGGTGTGACATGCGCGGCTCATGCCACACCGCATGGCGGGGTTACGGCTAAACCCGGACCCACTGCACCGGGGATGTGCGTCCCGTCGACGCTGCCGCACAGAGCTCGGGTACGTGGGAACCGTCAGAGGAGACGACCTTTACGGGGCCCGTGACACTGGCTGCCGTGGCGACGACCAGTGAATCCACCACGCACTCGTGACCGTCCAGACCGGTTTCCTCCAGCAGAGCGGCTGCCAGGTCCGCGGTCTTCTCGGTCATGGGCGCCACAGTGAGGCGCGATCTCAGCCATCGCAGCCTCTTCTCCGCTTTTCCGGTCCGTCTCACCTCCGCGATCGTGACTGCGCTGATCATCGGTGCGAAGCTCTCCTGACGGGCGATCTCGAGCAATGCGACCATGCGGTGGTCGTCTTCGGCGAGCAGGGAGAGGGGCTGAGCGTCGAGGACGAACCGCGGTCCGGTCAGCATTGCGCTGTGGTCGGTTACTCGCCTCGCCATGCACGCCTCGCATCGTCCAGCGCGGCGTCGGGCAGAGGTCCTGTGCGGCGTTCGTGGTCATCCACGATCTCCTGTGCCCTCAGCAGGGCCAGCCAGTGTTCCGCCGCAGCGTCTATGAAGCTGGAGAACCCGCGGGCTCCGGCGCGCTCCTCGATCTCCTCGGCCACCGACCGCCGCAGGGTGATCGACTTCTTTACCGTCGTCTCATGGGTTCGGGGTTGCTTGGTCGTGCTGTTGGCAGCCATGAAACCACTATGCCACTAGTGGTGGGATTTATCTGCTCGTTGTTCTCTCGGGCGGAGGACCGCACGAGCCGGGTGGGCGGGACTCATGTTCGCCAAGGCGCTTCCGGCTCAGCGCCGCTCCAGCTCGTCGCGGAAGTCCCGCTCGCACTGCTGCTCCTCGGCCGCGCTGCCGGCGTTCCGCAGGCACTCGTCCAGGTTGCCGAACTCCTCGGAGTTCAGGAAGGAGACCCCGGCGGCGATGACGGCGACGGACGCCACCAGCGCGATGGCGCCCGTGATCGCGCCGATCAGGGCCATCGCGCCGTTGGTCGCCTCGCCCCTCTTGACGCGGCGGTGGCCGACGACGCCCAGCACGATGGCCGCGATGCCCAGCAGCACACCGCCGATGAGGGTCCAGAACAGCAGCAGGCCGGCCACGCCGACCACGAGGGCGGCGATGCCCAGCCCGTTGCGGGGCGGCCGCCCGGCCGGCCCCGGGGCGCCGGGGTGGCCCTGCGGAGAGGAGTACGAAGCCACTGCGAGTCCTTTCGGTCGGGTGAGTCGGGTGAGGGGAGGGGAGCGCGTCACCCCGCCGCGGGTTTCCGGCGGCTCTGCCCGGACGGGGCGCCGGCGCGGGAACCCGCTCTCCCCCGCTCATACGGGGAACTGTCAACAGGCCCGTGTGAGAAGCGTGTTGGCTGAACAACCGGCTTCCCTCCGGCCGCCGCCGCAAACGGACGCCCGGCCGGGGCCGGCCCGCGCGTACGACGGCGCGGAGCCGCCACGGGCGCCGGTCCGTGATCCGGGTCCCGCAGGGGGCTGTTTCAGGACGATTCCGCGCGGCGGTGACACGCCGTGGGCGGGTGCGGGCCGGACGCCGGGTGCGCAGGTGGCCGGACCCCTGCCCGGTGACCACGGCTTCGGGGCTCGCGCCGCCGATGGCGCACTTCCGACTTGCGCCGCGCCGCCGGTGGGGACGATGACGGTGGGGGCCGCGCGACGCGGTGCCGTACGGGGAAGGGGAAGGGGGACGGACGGGGATGCGGACGAGGCTGGGGATCCTGGCGCGGACCGCGCTGGCCCTCGTTCTGGTGGGGGGCTTCCACGTGGTGTCGTGGGCGCTGGTGCTGGGCTACGCCGCGCTGTCGGCCGGCGTGCTGTGGGTGCTGGTGGCCGACGGCACCCGCATGACCACACCGGCGCCGCTGTACGCGGTCGCCTTCGGCCTGCCGGCCGTGCTGGCGGTGCTGCGCGGGATGTTCTCCGGCGGCCGCGCCCCGGCCGCCCGCGGGGGCCGGGCGGTCACCCGGCGGCAGGCCCCGCGGCTGTGGGAGACGGTCACCGCTCTGGCGCGTGCGGTCGGCGCGCCCGGACCGACCGAGATCCGGCTGACGCTGGAGGCCAACGCCTCCGTCGCCGAGGACACCCGTCTCGGCGCGGGAGTGGCCGCCCGGCGCATGGAGATCGGCGTACCGCTGCTGGTGGGGCTGAGCGAGGACGAGCTGCGGGCGGTCCTCTGCCACGAGCTGGGCCACTACGCGCGCCGGCACACCCGGTTCGCGGCCACCGCCCACCGGGGCTCGGCCGCCCTGCGCACGGCGCGCGACGGCATCACCGAGGCGGCGGGGGGCAACGTCCTGGTGGCGTCCTACACGGGTTACCAGCGCTGGGTGCTGGGGGTGTACGCGTGGCTGTTCGACGCCGTCACCTTCGTCGTGCGGCGGCGTCAGGAGTTCCAGGCGGACGCGGCCGCGGCGGCCGTCGTGGGGCGGGAGGCCACGGCGTCCGCCCTGACCGCCGTCCACGCCGTCGGCGCGGCCTGGGCCGACTACCGGGCCCGGCTGCTGGACCCCATGGCCGGGCGCGGGCTGACGCCCGACGATCCGCTGCGCCCCTTCGCCGAGATGCTGGCCGACCCCGGGTACGCCGAGGCGCTTGAGGAGTGGCGGCGCAGGATGCCGGAGCCGCCCCGCTCCCGGCTGGACTCCCACCCGCCGCTGAGCCGCCGTCTGGCCGCCCTCGCCCGCGAGGAGGGTGCCGCCGGCGCGCCGCCCGTCCCGGAGACGGCGGTGGCGGCGGACGCCGCCTGCCTCCGGCTCCCCGCGGGGGTGTGGGGCTCCCTGCTGCGCCCGCTCCTGCCGCCGTCGGGACCGTGCGGGCCGGGGCAGCCGTGGCGGGAGTGGCTGGACGACGCCGCCGAGGCGCAGATGGTCCAGGCCCTCGAGGACCTGCGCGAGCCCCTGGCCCGGCTCCGCGGGCCGGACGTCCCGCCGGAGCCCACCGTGGACACCGTACTGGGGCTGCTGGAGGACGGGCGCGGTGCCGAGCTGGCCGAGGCACTGCACCAGACGGGCTGGGGCATGGACCAGTGGGGTCTGCCGGGATCGCCCGCGCAGGCGCTGGAGACCCTGGTGGGTCAGGGGCTCGCGGGCGCCGGGCGGGCGGGGTGGAGCCTGCGCTGGACGGAGCCCAGCGCCCTGGTCGTCCACGACGACGAGGCCCGGGAGACGGTGGAGCTGGCGCGGGCGGCGGCGGCCGATCCCGCGGCCGTACCCCTGCTGCGCACCCGTCTCGTCCTGTGCGGCGTCAACACCGCGGCCCCGCTGGACCGCACCGGGCCGATGGCCCGTCCGCCCGGCTCCGGCCCCGCCACAGCCACCGGCTCCGCCACCGGTTCCGGAGCCGGAACCGGTGGCGGGAAGTCCGGCCGGCTGAACGGCAGGCCGGGGATGCTGGTGGCCGCGGCGCTGGCCACGGCGGTGTTCACCTGGAACCTGCTCACCGGGGAAGACGTCACGGAGCGGCCCCCCATACCGGGCACACCGGTCAACCCCCTCTCCCCGCGCCCCTCCCCGCCCCTGCCGCATCCGCCGGCCCCCGCGCCTCTTCCGACCGGGCCGGCGGCGCGGTGCGGGCCGGGGGAGATCCGGCTGGCGGGCGACTGCGTGCGGATCGGCGACCTCGTCGCCACACCGAAGCCCGTCATCACGCCGGACCCCGGCGCCGCGCTCCGGTCGCCGGGGTGAGCGGGCCGGAGCGGGCGGGCCGCCGGAGGACGCATGCCCGGCGGCCGGTCCCGGGCGGCCGGTGGCGGCTCCTTAGCATGGGTGCCATGGACAAGCGTCCGGCCGAGGCCGAGCAGACCAGGGCGACACCGGCACCCGGCCCGGCCCGGGCGCCGTGGCTGATCGTGCTCGCCGCGTGCGCGGGCCAGTTCCTCGTCGTCCTCGACGTCTCCGTCGTCAACGTGGCGCTGCCGTCCATGCGCGCCGGGCTGGGGATGGACGCCGAGCAGCTCCAGTGGGTGGTCAACACCTACACACTGACCTTCGCCGGGTTCATGCTGCTCGGCGGGCGGGCCGGCGACCTCTTCGGGCGCAAGCGCGTCTTCCTTGCCGGGCTCGGCCTGTTCACCGCCGCCAGCCTCGCCGGCGGGCTCGCGCAGGAGCCCTGGCAGCTGCTGGCCGCGCGGGCCGTGCAGGGGACGGGCGCGGCCGTCCTCGCCCCGTCCACCCTGACCCTGCTGACCACCTCCGTCCCGGAGGGGCCGGCCCGTGCCCGGGCCATCGGCACCTGGACGGCGGTGGGCGCCGGGGGAGGCGCGGCGGGCGGGTTCGTCGGCGGTGTGCTCACCGACGCGCTGTCCTGGCGCTGGGTGCTGCTGGTCAACGTGCCCATCGGCGTGCTCGTGCTGCTCGCGGTGGCGCTCCGGCTGTCGGCGGACCATCCGGACGGTGGCGCCCGGCGCCTCGACGTGCCCGGCGCGGTGCTGGTCACCGGCGGTCTCGGCGCGGTGGCGTACGGCATCGTGCAGACGGAGGCGGCCGGCTGGGCGGAGCCGGTCACGCTCGTGCCCCTGCTGGGCGGGCTGGCGCTGCTGGGGGTGTTCGTCGCGGTGGAGTCCCGGTCCGGGGCCCCGCTGATGCCGCTGCGCCTGTTCCGGCTGCCGTCGGTGTCGGCGGCCAACGCCGCGATGTTCGTCTGCGGCGCGGCGCTGGTCTCCTCCTGGTACTTCATGTCGCTGTACATGCAGAACGTGCTGCTCTACACACCCCTCCAGGCGGGCCTGGGCTTCCTGCCGCACTCGCTCAGCGTCGTCGCCGGATCCAAGCTCGCGCCCCGGCTGATGCACTGGGCCGGGGCCCGGAACACCGCGCTGACGGGCGTGGCGCTGGCGGCGTGCGGCTTCCTGTGGTTCAGCTCGGTCATGGCCGCCGACGGCGGCTACGCGGCCACGGTGATGGGGCCCGGGATGACCACGATGCTCGGCACCGGGCTGCTGGCCACCCCGCTGGCCTCCCTGGCCACCTCCGGCGCCCCGCACCGGGACGCGGGCGTGGTCTCGGCGATGGTGAACACCTCCCGCACCATGGGCGGCTCACTGGGCCTGGCGGTGCTCTCCACCGTCGCCGCCTCCCGGATCACCGGCGAGACCCCGGACGCCCTCGCCCCCGGCTACGCCCTGGCCTACCGCACCGGTGCGGTGGTCCTGGGATGCTGTCTGCTGCTGGTCGCGCTGACGCTTCCGGGGGAGGGCCGCCGGGCCCGGTGAGGCGGCGGGGGCGCGGAGCCACGGGCCCGGCGGCGGGCGGGCGCGGCCCGCGTACGCCGTGTGCCCTCACCAGTACCGGTCGCGCAGGTCGTCCACGCACTCCTGGCTCTCGGCGGAGGTGTCGGCGTTCCGCATGCAGTCGCGGAAGTCGTCGACCTCGTCGGAGTTGAGGAAGGCCACCGCGGCGGCGATGACGGCGGTGGAGAGGGCCAGCCCGAGGAAGCCCGTGATCGCGCCGGTGAGGGCCATCCACCCGTTGGTCGCCTCGCCCCGCTTGACGCGGCGGTGACCGACGACGCCGAACACGATCGCCAGCACCCCCAGGACCACACCGAGCAGGGCGGTCCAGAACATCACCAGGGCGATCAGGCCGAGTACGAGGGCGGCGACGCCCATCCCGTCGCGGGGCCGTGCCGGGGGCTCCGGGGGCGGCGGTTCGGGCGCCGGCTCCCCGTAGTGGCCCCAGTCCTGCGGAGGAGGGTAGGAGTGCGAGGGCACTGTGTCCCCCTTTCGGAGGTTTCGCCGTATCCGTCCTTCCGCCGTACCCGTCCGCCGGGCCGCCATGCCGCCGCGGGTCCGGCCCGGAGCGCGGACTGCCCGGACCCCCTCGGCCGGGCGTGCGCGGGCCGCGTTAGCGTCGAAGGCGTGGACCACGAGAACGCCGGCGCCGACCGCACCCCGCCCCCGCCCGAGCTGTTCTCGCACGAGTTCGCCGACGACCCCTACCCCGCGTACGCGTGGCTGCGCGAGCACGCGCCCGTGCACCGCACCGTGCTGCCCAGCGGGGTGGAGGCGTGGCTGGTGACGCGGTACGCGGACGCGCGCGAGACGCTGGCCGACCCGCGGCTGAGCAAGAATCCCGCCCACCACAGCGAGGCCGCGCACGGCAAGGGGAAGGTGGGCATTCCCGGCGAGCGCAGCGCCAACCTGATGACGCACCTGCTCAACATCGACCCGCCCGACCACACCCGGCTGCGGCGGCTGGTGTCCAAGGCGTTCACCCCGCGCCGCGTGGCCGCCTTCGAGCCGCGGGTGCGGGAGCTGGCCGACCGGCTCGTCGACGGTTTCGCGGAGCGCGGGAGCGCCGACCTCATCCACGAGTTCGCCTTCCCGCTGCCGATCTACGCCATCTGCGACATGCTCGGCGTCCCGGCCGAGGATCAGGACGACTTCCGCGACTGGGCGGGCATGATGATCCGTCACGGCGGCGGCCCGCGCGGCGGGGTGGGCCGGGCGGTGAAGCGGATGCGCGCGTACCTGGCCGAGCTGATCCACCGCAAGCGCGGCGACCTGGGCGACGACCTGATCTCCGGGCTGATCCGGGCGAGCGACCACGGCGAGCACCTGACGGAGAACGAGGCCGCGGCGATGGCCTTCATCCTGCTGTTCGCCGGCTTCGAGACCACCGTCAACCTCATCGGCAACGGCACCTACGCGCTGCTGCGCCACCCGGAGCAGCGGCGGCGGCTCCAGGACGCGCTGACGGCGGGCGACACCGCACTGCTGCGGACGGCGGTGGAGGAACTGCTGCGCTACGACGGGCCGGTCGAGCTGGCGACCTGGCGGTTCGCCACCGAGCCGCTGGAGATCGGCGGGCAGCGGATCGGCGCGGGCGACCCGGTGCTGGTGGTGCTGGCCGCCGCCGACCGCGACCCGGCGCGGTTCGCCGACCCGGACACCCTGGACCTCACGCGCGGTGACAACCCCCACCTCGGGTACGGCCACGGCATCCACTACTGCCTGGGAGCGCCGCTGGCGCGGCTGGAGGGACGGATCGCGCTCACGGCCCTGCTGGGACGCCTTCCCGACCTGCGGCTCGCGGCGGAACCGGCCGATCTGCGCTGGCGGGGCGGCCTCATCATGCGCGGACTGCGCGAACTGCCGGTGGAATTCGAGCCGGTGCGCGAGTGACGCACGGTCATGCATGTGATCTGTGCGTGATCTGCGAGACATTGACTTGTGATGATCGGCCCGGTGGCGCTACGTTCAGCCGTCAACCGCGTAGCCCTGTCATCTGTCCACGTACGAGAGGCCCCACACATGCTTTCCGGGAACGGTAGACACCGCCGCCCCCGCCAGGCTCCCGCCATCTTCGTCACGGCCGGAGTGACCGGCGCGGGATTCGCCATCCCCCTGCTCGGGGCGGCGGGCGCGCAGGCTGCGGACCTCGACACCTGGGACCGGGTGGCGCAGTGCGAGAGCGGCGGCCTGTGGAGCGCCGACACCGGCAACGGCTACTACGGCGGCCTCCAGCTCACCCAGGAGGTCTGGGAGCGGTACGGCGGCACGGCGTACGCCGAGCGCCCCGATCTCGCCAGCCGCAGCCAGCAGATCGCGGTGGCCGAGAAGATCCTCGCCGACCGGGGGCCGGAGGCCTGGCCCTCCTGCGGCGTCAACGCCGGGCTGCGCCACGACACCACCGGCGAGGCCCCGGCCATCGACCCTGACAACCTCCTGCCGGAGGACGGCGGGAGCGGCGGCGGGAGCGGGAAGGGCGGGGGCCTCCTGGACGGCATCCTGCCGGGCGGCGACGCGGAGCAGGAGGAGTCCCCGGCCGAGGGCGAGGGCGACTCCGGGTCCGGCGGCCGTGCGAAGGACGGCGCGGCCGAGGACGGCGACCGGGACGAGCGGAAGGCCTCGGAGCGCGACGGCGCCGAGGACGGCAAGGCCGGGGACGGCGGCGCGAAGGACACCGGCGCCGGGGACGAAGCCCGCGCCGGGGCGGGGGAGGGCACCGGAAAGCACCGCGGCGAGCGCGACCCGCGCGAACTGGAGCTGGAGCGGGGCGCGGAGAGCCGGGCGCCGGAGGGCCGGGAGGCCGCCGGCGACGAGCGGTCCGGGGAGGCGGCCGACCGCTCCGCCCGTGCCGAGCGTCCCGCGCTGGCGGGCACCGTGAGCGGTCTGGGAGCCCGCGCGGCCGGCGAGAGCTATCTGGTGCGCCCCGGCGACTCGCTTGTGACGATCGCACAGGAGCAGAACGTCCCGGGCGGCTGGACCGGGCTGTACGAGAGCAACGAGGACGTCGTGGGCGAGGATCCGGACCTGATCCTGCCGGGACAGGAGCTCACCCTCGGGTGAGCGCGGACGGCCCTGCGGGATGACCCTCCCGGGCGACTGCGGCGTGTCGTTCCTGTCCGGCCTAACGCCCCTGACCTGACCTGCGGGTTCCAGTCATACGGGCGTCAGAAAGGGTGAATTGCCGGTTTCTGACATGCTTTGAGACATATACCCCGGTGTGCTTACCGTCGTCTCGCTCGCACCGCGAGTGCCACCGACCGCAGCGCCGAATCCTGCCGGCGGCCGGTGGGCAGTCGTCGCGTCAGCGCCGAGGGCAGGAGCGGGGGAACCAGGTAGGCGCCGCCCCGGACCGCACGGTCCGGAGCGGCTTGGGGTGAAGTCGCCCGGGGCTCCGCGCCCCGGACGGCCGGGCTTGCTCACTGCCCGAACCCGACAGCTCACCTCGCAGGCGTCGGTGAGATAAGGGACGTCCATGCTGTTCACCGGCAAGGGGCACGACAGTCGCACCGCCAGGGCCGTCCGCGCGGCCGCGCTGACGGGCGCCGCGGGTGCCGCCATCGCCGTTCCGGTGGCGGGCGCGCCGGGCGCCTCGGCCGCGTCCGTCGACACCTGGGAGCGGGTGGCCCAGTGCGAGTCCGGCGGCGACTGGTCCATCAACACCGGCAACGGCTACTACGGCGGCCTGCAGTTCTCCCAGTCCAGCTGGGAGGCCGCCGGCGGCACCCGGTACGCGCCGCGCGCCGATCTGGCCACCAGGGAGCAGCAGATCGCCGTGGCCGAGCGGCTGCTGGCCATGCAGGGTCCGCGTGCCTGGGCCTGCGCCGAGAAGGGCGGCCTCACCGCCGGCGGGCCCGCGGCCGAGGTGGACCCGGACGGCGGCCGCTCCGGCGCCGGGCGGGGGCACTCCGGGGCGCAGTCCCAGGCCCAGTCGCAGAAGCAGTACCAGGAGCAGTCGCAGGAGCAGTCCCGGTCGCAGGGCGCCCCCGAGCGCGCCGACGGCCGCCAGGGCGGCGCCGAGGCCGGCTACACGGTCAAGTCCGGCGACACCCTGCGCGCCATCGCCGCCGCCCACGGCACCACCTGGCAGCAGGTCTACCAGGACAACACCGACGTCATCGGCGACGACCCCAACCTGATCTTCCCCGGCCAGCAGCTCCGGGTCTGATCCCCTGCTGTGCCCGCCCCGGCGCCCCTTCCGTCACCAGGCGGCGCCATCCCGGTGCGGTGTGTCACCTCCCTCGGCGGGGGGCACGCCGCACCGGGTTTATTCAATTTCGAAACAAAATGCTTCCGCCCCCTCTGAGCTGCGATTTCACCCTCCGTTCCGCCGTATGGCACGGGCTGTCGGCGAGGTGGCGTGCGCGGGCCGGATAGGCTCAGGGCACTGAGACCCGACACACACGCCCGACACACACGAAGGAGACCCTCGTGCCGTCCATCGACGTCGTAGTGGCCCGCGAGATCCTCGACTCGCGAGGCAACCCCACGGTCGAGGTCGAGGTCGGCCTCGACGACGGCAGCACCGGCCGTGCGGCCGTTCCGTCCGGCGCCTCCACGGGCGCCTTCGAGGCCCTGGAACTGCGTGACGGGGACAAGGGCCGCTACGGCGGCAAGGGCGTCGAGAAGGCCGTCCTCGCCGTCATCGAGCAGATCGGCCCGGAGCTGGTCGGCTACGACGCCACCGAGCAGCGCCTGATCGACCAGGCGATGTTCGACCTGGACGCCACCCCGGACAAGTCCTCCCTCGGCGCCAACGCCATCCTCGGCGTCTCGCTGGCCGTCGCCCACGCCGCCTCCGAGGCGTCCGACCTGCCGCTGTTCCGCTACCTCGGCGGGCCGAACGCGCACCTGCTGCCGGTGCCGATGATGAACATCCTCAACGGCGGCTCGCACGCCGACTCCAACGTGGACATCCAGGAGTTCATGATCGCGCCGATCGGCGCCGAGTCCTTCTCCGAGGCCCTGCGCTGGGGCACCGAGGTCTACCACACCCTCAAGAAGGTGCTGAAGGAGCGCGGCCTGGCCACCGGCCTGGGCGACGAGGGCGGCTTCGCCCCGAACCTCGGCTCCAACCGCGAGGCGCTCGACCTCATCCTGGAGGCGATCAAGCAGGCCGGCTACACCCCCGGCCAGGACATCGCCCTCGCCCTGGATGTCGCCGCCTCCGAGTTCCACAAGGACGGCCGCTACGTCTTCGAGGGCCAGGACCGCACCGCCGCCCAGATGACCGACTACTACGCCGAGCTGGTCGAGGCCTACCCGCTGGTCTCCATCGAGGACCCGCTGTTCGAGGACGACTGGGACGGCTGGAAGACCATCACCGAGCGCCTGGGCGACAAGGTCCAGCTCGTCGGTGACGACCTGTTCGTCACCAACCCCGAGCGCCTGTCCCGCGGCATCGAGGAGGGCGCCGCCAACGCCCTGCTGGTCAAGGTCAACCAGATCGGCTCCCTGACCGAGACGCTGGACGCCGTGGAGCTGGCCCAGCGCAACGGATTCAAGTGCATGATGTCCCACCGCTCCGGCGAGACCGAGGACGTCACCATCGCCGACCTGGCCGTCGCCACCAACTGCGGCCAGATCAAGACCGGCGCCCCGGCCCGCTCCGAGCGCGTCGCCAAGTACAACCAGCTGCTGCGCATCGAGGAGATCCTCGACGACGCCGCGGTGTACGCCGGGCGCTCGGCGTTCCCGCGGTTCCGGTCCGCGGACCGATGAGCGCAGCCGCTCCGCGGACCGGTAAGCGCAGCCGCTCCATGGAGCGATAGGCGCAGCCGCTCCGCGGAGCGGCGGGCGGGGCCGCCGAAGCGGCCCCGCCGTCACCGCGTCCCCGCCGCCGTCCCGTACGGTGGCGGGGACGCGGCGGCATGGGCGACCACACCGCGACGGCGGCGCGACGGTACGGCGACGACAGGGCAGCAGGGGAGGCGGGGTGGCCGCGGAACGGGACAGGTTCTCCACCGCGACCAGGCTCAGGGCACTGGGCGCACAGGCGGCCGAGCGCGTCTACCGCGCCCAGAACCGCCGGATGCGCGCCCCCCGGCGCAGTCGGCTGACCGGCCGCGCCGCACTGCTGGTCATGGTCCTGTGCTCGCTCGTCGTCGCCCTGGCCTACCCCATGCGGCAGTACGTCTCGCAGCGCGCGGAGATCGAGGAGCAGCGGCGCCTGGTCGAGGAACTGCGCGGCCGGGTCGAGGAGAAACGCGACCTGAAGGCCCGCTGGAAGGACCCGGCCTATGTCGAGCGGATGATCCGCGAGCACCTGCTCTACGTGCGCCCCGGCGAGACCGGCTACGTCCTCCCGCGCGGCACGGCCGGCCGCACCGGTGAGAGCGCCTCCCGTTCCCGCCGCACCGCCGAGCCCGGCCCCGGCGAACAGGCCTGGTACCGGCACCTGTGGGACGGCGTGGACGCGGCGGACGCCTCCGGCGCCGCCGGAAAGCACCCCTGAGCCCCTGAACGGAGCCCCGAACGGCCCGGACGCGCTCCCCTGTCCCGCCCGGCCCCGACCGCCCCGCCGGGCCCCCGCGCCCGGCTCCGACCTTCCTGAGGCATCCTGACCAGATGGAAACACCCCCGCCCCGTACCGAACCCACCGCGCCGACCGAAGCCGACGTCGAGGCATTCCAGCAGCAGCTCGGCCGCCCGCCGCGCGGCCTGCGCGCCATCGCGCACCGCTGCCCCTGCGGGCAGCCCGACGTGGTGGAGACCGCGCCGCGGCTGGAGGACGGCACGCCCTTCCCGACCACGTACTACCTCACCTGCCCGCGCGCGGCCTCCGCGATCGGCACGCTGGAGGCCGAGGGCGTGATGAAGGAGATGACCGAGCGGCTGAGCACCGACCCGGAGCTGGCCGCCGCGTACCGCCGGGCGCACGAGGACTACATCGCGCGCCGCGACGCCATCGAGGTGCTGGAGGGCTTCCCCAGCGCGGGCGGGATGCCCGACCGCGTCAAGTGCCTGCACGTCCTGGTCGCCCACTCGCTGGCCGCGGGGCCGGGCGTCAACCCGCTGGGCGACGAGGCGATCGCCATGCTCCCGGAGTGGTGGCGCAAGGGGCCGTGCGTGAACGCGGCCGGGGACGGCGAGGACACCGGGGACGGCGAGAGTGCCGGGAACGCCGGGGAGGAGGCGCGGTGACGGACACGGCGAACGGTACGGCGAACGGCACGGCGGTCAGGGTCGCCGCCATCGACTGCGGCACCAACTCCATCCGCCTGCTCGTCGCCGACATCGACCCGGCCACCGGCGAACTGACCGACCTCGACCGCCGGATGACCATCGTCCGCCTCGGCCAGGGCGTGGACCGCACCGGGCGGCTGGCCCCCGAGGCCCTGGAGCGCACCTTCGCCGCCTGCCGCGAGTACGCCGAGGTGATCCGCTCACACGGCGTCACCCCGGGGCGCACCCGCTTCGTCGCCACCTCCGCCTCGCGCGACGCCGAGAACCGGGACGACTTCGTGCGCGGCGTCGTGGACATCCTGGGCGTCGAGCCCGAGGTGATCACCGGCGATCAGGAGGCCGAGTTCTCCTTCACCGGCGCGACCAGGGAGCTGGCGGGCGCGGAGCACCTGACCGGGCCGTACCTGGTGGTGGACATCGGCGGCGGCTCCACGGAGTTCGTGGTGGGCGACGACGGGGTGCGGGCCGCCCGCAGCGTGGACGTCGGCTGCGTCCGGCTGACCGAGCGCCATCTGCTGCGCGACGGCGTGATCACCGACCCTCCCGCGCAGGCGCAGATCGCCGCGATGAGGGCGGACGCCGAGGCCGCTCTGGACCTGGTGGAGAAGACCGTCCCGCTGGCGGAGGCGCGGACGCTGGTGGGGCTGGCCGGCTCGGTCACCACCGTCGCCGCCGTCGCGCTGGGGCTGTCCGAGTACGACCCGTCCGCCATCCACCACTCCCGGATCGGCGCGGAGAAGGTCGCGGAGGTCACCGCGCGCCTGCTGGCCGCCACCCACGACGAGCGCGCCGCCATCCCCGTGATGCACCCGGGCCGGGTGGACGTGATCGGCGCGGGCGCCCTCGTCCTCCAGGCGGTCATGGAGCGCACCGGGGCCCGGGAGGTCGTGGTCAGCGAACACGACATCCTCGACGGCATCGCCCACTCCTGCGTCGCGCGCTGACCCGGCGCCCGGTCCACGGCGCCGCGGCCCCGGGCCTCCGACGGCCCGGGGCCTCCGACGGCCCGGGGCCTCCGACGGCCCGGGGTCTCCGACGGCCCGGGGCCTCCGACGGCCCGGGGCCGCGGCCGTGTCGCCGGGGCGAACGGGTGCGGTGAACCGGAACGCGGTGCCCCACCCCGCGCCTCGACCGCGGTCGGTGAACAGGTCCGCCGGCAGTTCGGCCATCGTCACAGTGGGGCCGCCCTCGGCCAGGACTGCTTCCGCCTCCCGGGCCGGCATCACGTCGGCCGCCTCTTCCAGTGCCTCGAAGTCGGAGATCGGCACCACGGCTGCCACCGGACTGCCGTTACGTGCGATCACCGTCGGAGTGCCCTGCCCGGCCCGGTCGATGTGGTCCGCGAGGTGAGCGCGGGCCTCTCGTACGGTCACGGTCCCCGCGGTCGCGGTCTTCTCGGTCATGGGACCAGTGTGGGCATTCCGCACGCATGCCGGTGGCCGGGCTGTGGGAGACCCGCACTCGCGGCCCGCGCTCACGTCCCGCGCGGGAGCGGCCTGTACGGGACCAGGCCCTCGCCCGGCACGGCCCGGAGAGCCGCCTGCCAGACCACCGGCGGGCACTCCTCGCCGTTGGGCGCGCTCCGCTCCAGGGTGACCTCGGCCCGGTCGTCGAGCAGGGTGCGCCCGCCGGGGGCGGTGACGGTGAAGCGCACCGGCACGGTCGCGGGCCCGGCGTCGTCGTCCAGGCGCACGGAGAGCCCTCCGAAGGGATTCCGCGCGGTCGTCTTCCGCTCCGTGCAGTCGTCCCGTACGCACAGCCTGACGGTGGCGCCGCCCCCGGCGGCGTCCGCGGCGAAGTCGGCGGGCTCCCAGGCCACCTGGACTCCGGACTCGGCGTCGACGAGGGTGCATATCCGGCTCTCGCCGGGCAGGGCGCACCCCGCGGCCAGCAGGATCGGCAGCAGTGCGAGACGGCGCATCAGTTCCCCTCCCCGGTGGTGGAAACACGATGTCAGACGCACGTGGACGGTGGTGCCGACCGCTCCCGCGCACCTCTGCGGGAGCGGGATCGGAGGGGCGTGGGAGACCCCGCCGGGAAAGTTCGTGAACTTCTTCACAAGGAAAAGCGCGCAAGCGGACGATGTTACCTGTCGGTAGTGGCGGTTCCGGGTCTCCGTGACCCGGAAGCGGCGATTCCGGAGGTGTCGGAGCGCCGCGCCCCTCCGGGCCGGCGGTGGTGCCGGCCGGTTCGCCCGGAGAGCGATTGCGCAGCTCACAGGGGGTGTTGAACGTACCGTGAGGTGATCCGGTTCCCGGTCGCGGGTGTGGTTCCGGTCACGGGTCGGCGGAGTGTAGCAGAAGAGGGTGAGGTGCTTGTGAAGACCCTCACGAGGGGTCCCCCGAACGGCAGGGGATACTCGAAGGCATGAGCACCACGGAGCGTCCGCGAATCCTCGTAGTGGGTGGCGGGTACGTCGGTCTGTACGCAGCGCGCCGCATCCTGAAGAAGATGCGGTACGGCGAGGCGACCGTCACCGTCGTCGACCCGCGCTCGTACATGACGTACCAGCCCTTCCTGCCGGAGGCAGCCGCCGGGTCCATCTCCCCGCGCCACGTCGTCGTCCCGCTGCGGCGCGTGCTCCCCAAGGCGGAGGTCCTCACCGGCCGCGTCACCAGCATCGACCAGGACCGCAAGGTCGCCGTGGTCTCGCCGCTGGTCGGCGAGTCCTACGAGCTGCCCTTCGACTATCTGGTCGTCGCGCTCGGCGCGGTCTCCCGCACCTTCCCGATCCCCGGCCTGGCCGAGAACGGCATCGGCATGAAGGGCGTGGAGGAGGCCATCGGCCTGCGCAACCACGTCCTGGAGCAGCTCGACAAGGCCGACTCCACGAACGACGAGGCCGTTCGTCGCCGGGCGCTGACCTTCGTCTTCGTCGGCGGCGGCTTCGCCGGGGCCGAGACCATCGGCGAGGTCGAGGACATGGCGCGCGACGCGGCCAAGTACTACAACAACGTCCGCCGCGAGGACATGCGCTTCGTCCTCGTCGACGCCGCGGACAAGATCCTCCCCGAGGTCGGTCCCGAACTCGGCAAGTGGGGTCTGGAGCACCTCCAGAAGCGCGGCGTGGAGGTCTACCTGTCCACGTCCATGGAGTCCTGCGTCGACGGCCACGTGGTGCTCAAGAACGGCCTCGAGGTGGACTCCGACACCATCGTGTGGACCGCCGGCGTCAAGCCGAACCCGGCGCTGGCCCGCTTCGGCCTGCCGCTGGGCCCGCGCGGCCATGTGGACACCGGGGCGACGCTCCAGGTCAAGGGCTCCGACTACATCTGGGCCGCGGGCGACAACGCCCAGGTCCCGGACCTCGTCGGCCGCGACGCGGGCAACGAGAACGCCTGGTGCCCGCCGAACGCCCAGCACGCGCTGCGCCAGGCCAAGGTGCTCGGCGACAACGTGATCTCGGGCATGCGGGGCTTCCCGCAGAGCGAGTACCGCCACGCCAACAAGGGCGCGGTGGCCGGCCTCGGCCTCCACAAGGGCGTCGCGATGATCGCCCTGGGCAAGCGGGTCAAGCTGAAGCTCAAGGGCCGTCTGGCCTGGTACATGCACCGCGGCTACCACGGCCTGGCCGTACCGACCTGGAACCGCAAGATCCGGGTCTTCGCGGACTGGACGCTCGCGATGTTCCTCAAGCGCGAGGTCGTCTCCCTCGGCGCCGTGGAGAACCCGCGCGAGGAGTTCTACGAGGCCGCGGCCCCGGTCTCGGCCGCCGTGCGGGAGTCCCGGCCCAAGGCCAAGGCCTCCTGACCGCACGGTCTCCCGGCCGGACACCGGCACACACAGCACGCGGTACGCACCGCGGGGGCGCCCGCCCCTCCCGCACAGGGAGGGGCGGGCGCCCCTCGGCGTTCCGGGCCCGGCAACCCTGGCGCGGGGCGCGGGGCGCGGGGCGCGGGCCCGGTGTTGCCGGAACACTCACCGCCCGTCCGCCCGTCCGCCCGTACATGCGCACCGGCGCACGGCGGCGCTCGTACGCGCCGGCTCCCGGACGGCGCACGCCCCACCGGGCCACCCGGCCCCCGGCCCCCGGTGAACCCGCCGCGCCCGGCACCGGAACCCATGACCTGCGCGGGGCCGCGGAGCCCGCGGGCCGGGCCCCGTGCCCGCAGGAGCCCGGGCAAACGGAAGGGTCCGGACCGCCGAGCGGTCCGGACCCGTGGCCGGAGTGCGGTGCGCGGCGCACGCCGCGCACCGCGTCATTCGGTCTTGATGGCCTCCAGTACGTTCAGCCTCGCCGCCCGCCGCGCCGGCCACAGCGCGGCCAGCACGCCCACCAGCGCGGCCAGCGCCAGGAAGACGCCGATGCGCTCCCAGGGCAGCATCAGTTCGTAGGTGGGCATCGAGGAGGCGATCAGCTCCCCGGCCGCCCAGCCGAAGAAGACGCCCAGGCCGACGCCGAGCACCCCGCCGAACAGCGAGATCACCAGCGACTCCAGCCGGACCATCCGCTTGGTGCCGCGCCGGTCCAGACCGATCGCCCGCAGCATCCCGATCTCCTGCGACCGCTCGAAGACCGACATGGCCAGGGTGTTGACCACCCCGAGTACCGCGACGACCACGGCCATGGCCAGCAGTCCGTAGAGCATGTTCAGCATCAGCGTGATCATCTGGGCGACGGACTCCGAGACGTCCTCCTGGTCCTGGACGAGGACGGCCGGGTTGTCGCCGAGGGCCTCCTCCAGAGCGGACTTCACCGACTCGCTCGCGCCGCCCTCGGTGCCCACCAGCACCTGCATGCTGGTGACCTTCTCCAGGTGCGGGTCGAGCACGGAGGTGTCCAGCATGATGCCGCGCATCATCTCGTTGGCCCGGTAGACGCCCGATACGGTCAGCTCGCCGCGCTCGCCGTCCTCGTAGACCACCTCGAAGACCGAACCGGTCCGCCAGCCGTGCTCCTTCGCCGTGGCGGTGTCCACCACCGCCTTGCCGTCGGCCAGCCCCTCGAACGAGCCGTGGGTGAAGTCGAGTCCGACCAGTTCGCCGAACGCCTCGCCGTTGACGCCGGTGAGGTACTCGTATCCGTCGCCGACGCGGGAGGGGGAGTTGCGCATCGGGCTGAGGGCCGTGACCTCGTCCTGCTCGGCCAGCGTCCGCTCGATCTCCGGGGACAGGGGCCTGTAGTTGGCCATCGAGACCACGTAGTCGGCCTTGAGCGCCTCCGTGGCCATCTTGTCGATGCCCTTCTGGACGCTGCTCGCTATCACGGTCAGACCGGTGATCAGCGTGAGGCCGATCATCAGCGCCGCGGCGGTGGCGGCGGTGCGGCGCGGGTTGCGCACGGCGTTGAGGCGCGCCAGCCTGCCCGACACCCCGGCCATGCGCATCACCGGCGCGGCCAGGGCTATCACCGGGCGCGACAGCAGCGGCGTCAGCACGAACACGCCGATCACCAGCAGCCCGGCGCCCGCGCCCATCGGGATCTTGCCGTCGTCCATGCCGGTGGCGGCCAGCACCAGCGCTGCCCCCACACCGGCCAGGACGGAGCCGATGGTGTTGCGCACGACCAGGCCGCGGACGGTGGCGGGCGCGTGCACGCTGCCCATCGCGGCGACCGGCGGGACCTTCGCGGCGCGGCGGGCGGGCAGCCAGGCCGCGGCCACGGTGACCTTGATGCCGACGACCAGCGAGGCGATGATCGCGGCCGGGGGGACCACCAGGGGGCCGTCCGGCACGGTGGCGCCGAGGGAGCCCGTCAGCGAGCGCAGCCCGGCGCCGACCCCGATGCCCGCCAGCAGCCCGATCCCCGCGGCGATCGCGCCGACGACCACGGCCTCCACCAGCACCGAGCGGGTCACCTGGCGGCGGCTCGCGCCGACCGCGCGCAGCAGCGCCAGCTCCTTGGTGCGCTGGGCGACCAGCATGGTGAAGGTGTTGGCGATGATGAAGACGCCGACGAAGAGGGAGATCCCGGCGAACACCAGCAGCCCGGTGCGCATGCCCTCCATCTCCGCCTCGATCATCCGCGCCTGGTCGTCGGCGAGCGACTGCCCGGTGACGGCCTCGGCCTGCTCGGGCAGGACCTTCTCGACGCTCTTCCTCAACTCCCGCTGGTCCACGCCCTCGGAGGCGGTCAGCACGATCTCGCTGTACCGGCCGGGCTGGGAGAACAGCTCCTGCGCGGTGGCGGTGTCGAACAGCACCAGGGTGCCGCCGGCGGCGACGTTGCCGTCGTCGGTGTCGAAGACGCCGGTGACCTTCTCCTCGCGGACCGGGCCGCTGACGGACAGCCGCACGGTGTCGCCGACTCCGTAGCCGGTTCGCCCGGCGGTCGCGGAGTCCAGCGCAATCTCGCCGGCACGCTGCGGGGCCCGGCCGTCGCGCAGGTCGTAGCGCGGGTCCTCGCCCGATCCGTCCGGGCCGGTGTCGTAGTTGCCGCCCTGGGTCGACCAGCCCTCGCCGACCAGCTTGCCGTCCTTGCCGGCGAGGGCGGCGAAGCCGGAGACGGCTCCGGTGGCGTGCTCGACGCCCGGCAGCTCCCGCGTCCGCTCCAGCAGATCGCGGGAGAGGTCGGAGGGGCCGCCGGGGTCGGTCTCGTCGCTGGAGAAGTCGGGGCGGACGACCACGTCGACGGCCTCGAAGCCCTTGGCGGAGCTTCTCGCGAAGGCCTCGGAGAGGGTGGCGGTGAAGACCAGGGTGCCCGCGACGAACGCCACGCCGAGCATGACGGCGAGCGTGGTCATCAGCAGTCTGGCCTTGTGCGCGAGCACGTTGCGCAGGGCGGTACGGAACATGGGGTCTCGTGATCCTGGGATAGGTGTGGAGGCGCGGCGGGTCGGGGTGTCGGGGGCCGGGGCCCGGCCGGTCAGCTGGTGCGGCCCCGGGAGTCGAACGCCTTCATGCGGTCCAGCACGCCCTCGGCGGTGGGGTCGGCCATGTCGTCGACGATCCGGCCGTCGGCGAGGAAGACGACCCGGTCCGCGTACGAGGCGGCCACCGGGTCGTGGGTCACCATGACCACGGTCTGGCCCAGCTCCCGCACCGAGTTGCGCAGGAAGCCCAGCACCTCGGCGCCGGAGCGCGAGTCGAGGTTGCCGGTCGGCTCGTCGCCGAAGATGATCTCCGGCCGGGCGGCCAGGGCCCGGGCGACCGCCACACGCTGCTGCTGGCCGCCGGAGAGCTGGTTGGGGCGGTGCTTGAGCCGGCCCGACAGGCCCACCGTCTCCACCACGCGGTCCAGCCACTCCCGCTCGGGCTTGCGGCCGGCGATGTCCATGGGCAGCGTGATGTTCTCCAGCGCCGTCAGCGTGGGCAGCAGATTGAACGCCTGGAAGATGAAACCGATCTTGTCCCGGCGCAGTTGGGTCAGCTTCTTCTCCTTCAGGGAGGACAGCTCGGTCTCGCCGATCCAGGCCGAGCCGGAGGAGAACGAGTCCAGTCCGGCCATGCAGTGCATCAGGGTGGACTTGCCCGAACCCGACGGGCCCATGATCGCGGTGAACGCCCCCCGCCGGAAGTCCACGGTGACGGAGTCCAGGGCCACCACCTTCGTCTCGCCCTGGCCGTAGACCTTGGTCAGGTCCACGGCGCGGGCGGCCGCGGCGCCGGCGGCGGCGGAGGGCGCGGAGAGGGCGTCGGACGGGGTGCTGGTGGTCACGGGAAGGGGCTCCTGTCACAGCGGCTTGACGGGGACCCCTCCATCGTCCGTGCGAAATCGGCCACCGGCGTCCACCCCCGAACCGGTCTCGGAGGGAGCCTGCGGGGGGACCGGGAAGGCCCGTGTCATCCCTGAGGAGGAGAGGACACCCTGATGTCTTCCTGTGGCTGGGCAGCGACTTTCCGTCATTCCTGGCGGCGGGGCGGGGGCGTGTGATCCTCTTTGAAGAGGGGCGCGCGCCGCTGATGCGGCATCAGTTGCCAATAAAATCAGACAACCTGGGGTCGGAGGCCCGTTGTCCGAACGAGCGCCGCGGATAGGCTCGTTGAGCGTCCAGGGGAGGGCCGTAGCCAGTCGTGCGGTCCATGAGCCGGTGCCCGGATGGTGGAATGCAGACACGACGAGCTTAAACCTCGTTGGCCTACAGGCCGTGCCGGTTCGAATCCGGCTCCGGGCACACCGGCCCTTGCGCGGCCCCCGGCGGGGGCATCACCGACGCCGCCCGCCGCCCGGCCCGGGGACGATCCGCTGCCGAAGCCGCCGACCGGCGGGCAGCGAACTTCGCGTTGCCGGTGGCAGTGGCGGCGAGTCTGATGAAGTGTGAGGGAACCTCGCTCGAGTCTCGTGAGCGAGGCACCTTCGTCGTGGCTCGGGGGAATCAGGTATGGGCGAGTTGCCAGGACCGGGCTCGCTCATCGAGGTCGGCGGCGGCGGTGACGCCGCGTCGATGGAAGACGCCGAGCCGGCGGCGGATACCGCCGACCGCGTCGACGGCACGGGCGGACCGCACCCCGCCGAGAAGGTCCAGGGAGCGGCCCCAGGTGTCGCAGGCCGCCTCCACGTGCCCCTGCGCGGCTTGTTCGCTGCCCTGTGCGGCGAGGGTCAGGGCGGTGATGCGCTGGTGTTTCGCGTCGATGCGGGAACGGGCGGATGTGGCGTAGTGCCGTTCGGCGTTGGCGTGGTCGCCGAGGGTGTGGAACGTCTTGGCGGTGTGGCTGGCGACCGTCGCCCGGGGGGCGCCCCACAGGGCGGCCCAGTAGGGCAGCTCCTCGGCGCCGCCCTGGAGGACGAGGTCCTGGGCGGCGCGGATCTGCCGCGCGGCTTCCGGGCTGCGGCCGGCCAGGGCCAGGGCGCGGGCGCGGGTGACGGCGAACAGGGACTCGGTGGCCGGGGCGACCCGCCCTTTCACGCGGGTGAGAGCGGCCTCGGCGAGGTCGAGGGTGTGCTCCGGACGGCGGATGTCCATGCCGTTGTGGGCGAGGATGCGCAGTATCCACGCCCCGTGCACCTCGTCCCCGGCCTCACGGGTGAGGGCGTACGCCTGGAGGTAGTAGCGCTGGGCCAGGCCGTGCTCGGAGGCGTCGTACGCCTTCCAGCCACACAGATAGGCCAAGCACGCGGCGGCGGTCAGGGCCTCGCGGTGCTCGTCCTCGGTGGCGAAGGTCGCGCGGCACAGGTCGGCGACGTCGGTGCGGAGGTACTGCACCACGGCGGAGCGGCCGTGCTGCCCGCCGTGCCGCTCGTCGATGCGGGTGTAGATCTCGACCATGTCGCGGACGGCATCGATCTCGGGTCGGCCTGCGCGGTGCTTGGCGCGGGCCGCGCGCTGCTGGTGGTCGAGGGCTTGCTCCATCCCGAGGGGCAGAGATGCGGCGGCCACCGAGTAGGCCGCGTTGGTCAGGAAGTTCCGCCGGTGAATGTCCGCCTCGCCGATTCGCCGTAGCATGTCCACTGGATCGGGCCCGATACCCAACCCAAGCTGGGGCAGGGACCGGTCCGTTTCTGCGTCCGCCCCTCCTTGGAAGCCGAGGTCGGCGGGCCGCATGTGGCGGTCGAGTCCGCGGGAGACGACTTCGGCAATATACGCGGCCGTTCGCGCGTTCGGTTCCCGGCCACTCACCCAGTGGGCCACGGCGGACTTGTTCGTCTTGAGGACCTCACCGGCTTCGGCGGCCACCGTGCGGACGGCGGCGGCGAGCTGCTCGTACGTCAGATCGGCTTCACACAGGGCTTCTTGCAGTGCCTCGTTACGCGCGTGCGAGTGATTCGGCAATCTCGTCACCCTCCCAAGCAGGGCGTTAAACCCGGTAAACCACCTCGGGCTTGCCGGCGCTGGTCACTCCACCCTAACCGCCTGTGTACTCGGTGTGACAGCGACCACATGGCAGCCGCTTGGGGGCTCTTGAACATGTCAAGTACGACGTCTGAAACCGGCCGGAGCGAACGCACAAGGCCGTTGGCCGGGCGGGCGGTGACCGGTACGGAGCACAGCCGTGCCGTCGAGCAGTGGCTTCTGTCCGCCCTGGACGAGGACCGCCAGGGCAAGGCCCGTGCCCAGTGGGCGGAGACCGGCGTCGCGCTTCTGCCCTGCGGCCGGCTGTTCGCGGCGGTACGGCTCCCGGCCGGGCTGGTGCACGCCGCCGCACGGTCCGCCGAGCCCGAGACGGTGACCGCCTATCTGCGCCGGGCGCTGTGCGACGGACCGGTGTTCGTCGACACATGCCGGTGGCGGTACTACGCATTGGTACCGGTGAGTGTGGCGCACCGGTGGCTGGACCGGGACGCCGAATGCCTCAGTACCGATTCGTACCTGGGAGTGCCGCGCCCGGACCTCACCCTCACCGGGCCGGGACCGGGCCGCGCTTCCTGGGTGGTGCCGATGGGCTCGCCGGGAGAGCTGTGTACCGGCGCGGCCGTGGCACAGCTGGTCTCCGTGGGCCGGCACCGGCAGATGCTCGAGGGGGAGGGCGAAGCGTGAGCACGGGACGGGGGCGGGCGCCGCTCGCGGGCACCACCGGCGGGTGGCCACCGGTGAGTTGGCTGGAAGCGACCGGCCGTGCCCATGCTGTCCTCACCGCGTGGAAGCACGGCCGGTCGGGCGAGGTTCCGGCCGGGGCCGGGTTCGACGCGGTGCGCATCCCGGTGCCGCTGGTCGCGGGCACGGTGTGGCGCACGGCCCTGTCAGGGGTGCCGCTCGGCCCGGTGATCTCCTCGCCGCTGGGCGCGGAGTTCCTGCTGCGGCCTGGCACCGCCGACGGTTGGACGACCGGGGGCGGCGCCGTGCTGCGGCGCGGGACGCTGGTCCTGCTGCCCGCCCCGCACGTGACGGATCTGTCCCCGGTCGCGGCGCGTGGCTGGCGCGTCGGGCCTTCCTTGCCCTTGTGGGCCGGGGAGGTGCTGGAGGCCGCCTGCCGGGAGGCATGCGCGGCGACAGCGGCAGCCGCGGCGGAGGAAGCGGCGGCGGTGACCGCAGCGGCCCTGCCGTGACCGGCGGGCACCGGAAGGCGGGCGGCGACGCCTGCTGGTGGTGCGACCAGGACGACCGGCCGGTTCTATGGGTGGGGGAAGCCCGGAGCGCGTGCGGCGCGTTCTCCGCCCCCGTCTACGCGTGCCCGCGGTGCCTGGCGCTCCTGGAGGAGCGCGTCCAGCGGCACGCGGACTCCCGATACCGCGTGTGACCCCTGTTATGACCCCGCCCCGGGCGCGGTGTCCCCCGTCGTGAGGGGTGGCCGCGCCGCCCCCGGGGCGGTCCGGCCCGGTACACGTCCCGCGCTCTGGTGTGCCGGGCCGTCCACTACGCCGTTGCCTACCGGCACAGCCCACAGAGGGGAGACCCCGGATGGAAACCTTCGAGAGGGCCCGACTGGACGCATTCTTCGGCCGCATCACCGCGGCCGTGGAGTCAGCCGGGCCCGTGGCCTCATTCCTGATCACGCACCTCCTGCCGGAGCGGCCCGCGTTCGTGCGGGCGGTCAGCACGGTCTCAGACCTCAAGGCGGTGCTACCGAAACCCAAGAGCATTGACCCGGTCGCGCGCCGGGAGGTGGAAAAGGTCGTGAGCTGTGACCCGCTGACGCGGGAGATGTTCACCGACCCGGACACGGCGCTGGAGTACGTGGAGTCCCGGGCGGCCGGTCAGGATCTCGTCCTCCTGGATGTCGGCGGCTACTTCGCCCCGTCACTGGAGGAACTGTGCGCCCGGTTCTCCGGCCGTGTTCTGGGCGTGGTGGAGGACACGGAGAACGGGCACAAGCGGTACGCCGAGCTGGACAAGGTGCCGTGTCCGGTGGTGTCGGTGGCGCGGTCACCACTGAAAGATCCGGAGGACTTCCTCGTCGGTCAGTCCGTGGTGTTCTCCGCCGAGGCGCTGATGCGGGGGCGCGGGGACATTCTCCACGGGCGCGGCGCCCTGGTGGTGGGGTTCGGCAAGCTCGGGAGTTCCATCGCGCGGCTCCTCCACGCCAAGGGCGTCAAGGTCACGGTGTGTGACATCGACCCGGTACGGCAGGCGCAGGCACTCAGTCAGGGGTTCAGCGTCGCCCGGGACCGGGACGCGGCGCTCCGTGAGGCGGGCCTCGTGCTCTGCGCGACCGGGGCCGTGTCCCTCCGCGGGGAGGACTTCTCTTCCCTCCGTAACGGCGCCTACGTCGCTACTGTCACATCGTCCGAGGATGAGCTTGACCTGGCCGCTCTTCCGGAGGTGTACAGCCGTACGCCGGTCGGTGATCACGTCACCCGCTATCAGACGACCGGCCACTACTTCTACCTGCTCAACGACGGCAACGCCGTCAACTTCATCCACGGCGCGAGCGTGGGGCCGTTCATCTTCCTCGTCCAGGCCGAAATCCTCGCAGGAGTCCGGATGCTGGCCCGCCGCGACCTCGAGCCGGGCATGCACGACGTCCGCAGGGAAGACCGCGCCACCATCGCGGCGACCTGGCTCAACTACTTCAACAGGTAAGGAACCTCATGACCATCACAGCCGAGCACGTCCGCGCCACGCTGGGCGCCTACCTCGACCAGTACCCGGAGGACAAGACCCGGCTCGCCGGCCTGGTGGACCTCCTGGGCCGGGCCGGGGACGCCATCGCCTCCCGGAACACCCTTCCCGGGCATGTGACGGCCGGTGCCGTCCTCCTCAACGCCGACGGCCGTGTCCTGTTCATCGAGCACCGGGCCCTGTCCAAGTGGCTCCTGCCCGGTGGCCACGTCGAGCCGGGGGACGTGACGCTCGCCGCGGCGGCGCTGCGGGAGCTGGAGGAGGAGACCGGGATCAACCCGGCCGCCGTGGAGCTGGTCGGGGAGGTGCCCGTGCACGTCGATGCGCACGTGATCCCCGAGAGCACGCTCAAGGGTGAGCCGGAGCACTGGCATTACGACTTCCGGTTCCTCCTGAGCACGCGGGCGGAGGTCAGCGGACTCCAGGAGGAGGAGGTCACGGGCTACACGTGGCTGCCGGCGGAGGACATCCCCTCCGCAGAGCTGCGGTATCGGGTGGCCGCCACCCTCTCCTGACCCGGTGGCCGGCCCGGCGCCTTCGCGCAAGGTGCCGGGCCGCCCTCCCCGCCCCGATACCCTCCGCTCCCTCGCGGCGCCCGATGCCGCGTCGCCGGGGAGCGGAGCACCCACCCGGCCCGGCCGGACTGCCCGCAGGGCGTGGGCGTCGCTGGACATGCCGTGCCAGGTGTGCGGCCGGCCCGCCGTGGACGGCGACGGGGAGGAGCGGCACCTGTTCCTGATGCGGGAGGCGGGCCGTCCGATCGGCGAGGGGGAGACGACGAGACCCCCGGTGTGCGTGCCGTGTGCCCGGGTCCCGGTGGAGGCGTGCCCGCATCTGCGGCGCGGCTACGTGGCCGCGTGGGTGGGGTACGTGCCCGCGTGGGGGGCCGGGGTCCTCCATCACCCGGTCGCACTCGAACCGGCGGTCGAGGAGCCGGGGTTGATTCCGTACGGGTCGCCCGATGCGCGGCGGACGGTGGCCACCCGGCAGGTGGTGTCCCCGCACGAGGTGGAGCCGGTCGGTCCCGCCGAGCTGCCGGCGCCCCGCTGACGCACGGGCGCCGCCCCCTCCGCCCGCGCGTCAGCGGAGGGGCGGCCCCTCCGCGAAGACACGAAGGGGTGATTCCTCCGCCGGCCCCGTACGCCTTCCGGCGCGCGGGGCGCGGTTCGCGAGATTCTGCGGCGGCAGCCCCGGCGGCGGGCACCGGCCGCCGTCCCGGGCGCGGATGGGCTCGCCGGCGCACCCCCGGGTGGCCCGCCCTCCTCGCCGGAAGGGAGTGACAGGTGGTCTGGACGGGGCACTGGCACGGGTTCGGCCCGTGGGTCGGCAGCGGTACGGAGTACGCCAAGGAGGGGCCGCGGCGACCCGGGAGCACGCCCGGCGACCCGCGGACGCAGGCATTCCTCGCGTCGGCGGTGCCGCCGACGATGACCGGCCACTGGCTGCTGCGCCGCGCGCAGGCCGCTCGCGGCCGGACGTGGACGGAGGTGGAGGCGGCCGTCACATGGCTGGAGAAGAACCACGCGGACAACCCGCCGAAGGCGCGGGACGACGGCGGGCGGTCGTACGTGGGCGTGGAGACGAAGACCGCGTACGCGCGGGACGCGCTGCCGCGGGGCGTCGACGTCACGTGGGGGTACTGGACCGCGTCCGGGTCGATGGCGTCGTTCTCCGTCGTCTGCTGCCCGAACCGCCACCACCCGCACACCCCCTGCCCCCTCCCGCCGTCCTGACCGTCCGAACGGGCCCGAACGGGTGCGTGGCGGCCCTCTGGCGGGGTATCACCGGCACGCCGCCGGGTACCGGAACAATCACGACTCCTTCCGTCGTTCTTGCCAGTGCACTACCGTGCGGTCTTTGCTAAAGCATTACTCTTGAGGAAGGGCCGCGCGGTGCGGCCATGGAGGAGTGAGATGAGGAGCAGTAACCCGGTCTTCTCGCGACGGGGATTCAGCCGAGACAACGGCTACGCCGGTTTCAACGCCACGCAGCAGCCGCAGGCCGGGAACCCGTACGCCGCCAACCCGTACGCGACCGGCCCCCAGCCCACCAACCCCTACGCCCAGCAGCCCCAGACGGCCGGGCAGCCGGGCTTCCCGCCCGCCGCCCCGCCGCAGGCCGGCCGGATGACGATGGACGACGTCGTCGCCCGTACGTCGATGACGGTCGGCCTGGTCGTCGCCATGGCGGCTGTGGCGTGGATCACGGACCTGTCGCTCGGTCTGGCCCTGGGCGCGATGCTGATCGCCCTGGTCCTGGGCCTGGTGCAGTCCTTCAAGCGGAAGGCGTCGCCTCCGCTGATCCTGGCCTACGCCGCCTTCGAGGGCCTGTTCCTCGGAGCCGTCAGCAACTACGTCGACAGCTACATCGCCAACGGTGCGGCGATGCAGGCGGTGCTGGGCACCATGGCGGTCTTCGCCGCGGTGCTGTTCATGTACAAGGCTCGCATCATCCGCGTCACGCAGCGCTTCTACCGCTTCGTGATGGCCGCGGCCATCGGCTTCGTCCTGCTGATGGGCATCAACCTGCTGTTCGCCGTCTTCGGCGGCGGTGACGGCCTCGGCTTCCGCAGCGGTGGCCTGGGCATCCTGTTCGGCGTCATCGGCATCGTGCTCGGTGCCGCCTTCCTGGCCCTGGACTTCAAGCAGGTCGAGGACGGCATCGCCTACGGCGCCCCCCGTGAGGAGTCCTGGCTGGCCGCCTTCGGGCTGACCCTGACCCTGGTCTGGATCTACCTGGAGTTCCTGCGGCTGATCGCCATCCTGCAGAGCAGCGACTGATCCGGCTGCCCGGCCCCGGCCTCCCTGCCGGACCGGACGGGACCTGTGAGGGGCCCCGGGGCACAGCGCCCCGGGGCCCCTCCGCGCGTTCCGCACACCCCTTTTGCGCCTCCCGCGTGCCACCGTGCGTTCCGCCCGCCGGCGGTCCGTTGGCGGCGGTGGGCGCGGGGCGCATAGGGTTGCGCCGTGCTCGACGTGACCCCCCTGCTGACCGCCGTGGACCGCTTCGCCGACCGGCTGCGGGCCATGCCGCACAGCGCCCTGGCCCGGGGCGCCGCGGCCGAAGGGCTCGCACTGGCCGGGGAGTTGGCCGACCGCGCCCAGCGCCTGGAGTTCCCCGGCCGCACCCCGCACCGGCTGCCCGACGCGGGCCTCTTCGCCGTCGGGGACCAACTCGCGGTGGCCGGGCACGATCTGGCGGAGGCGCTGCGGACGGCCGGGGAACGGGCCGGGTCCGGGCCCCGGGAGCTGGCCGGGGCGGTGGCGCTGGTGGAGGCCGCCGAGTCCGCGGCGCTCGAAGCGGCGCTCAGACCGAGACGATGACCCGGTCGGCCAGGACGTAGACGCTCTCCCGGCCGCACGCGAAGGTGAGGGCGTACGCGCCGAGGACGCCCGATCCGCCCAGCAGCACCGGCTCGGCGCCCTCACGCACCGCGGCGGCGAGCCGCTCGGCGGTCTCGCGGTGGCCGGGCGTCATGCAGACGGTGGTGCCGTCGGCGAAGACGTAGACGTCCAGCGTGCCCAGCGGGCCGGGCCGTACGTCGGCCAGCGGTATGCGGCGCTCGGCCAGTTCGGCCAGCCGCAGGCGGGTGGACTCGTGGTCGGCGGTGTCGGCGGTGTCGGCGGCGCCGGCGGTGCGGTCGGCGCCGCGGCCGGTGGCGTCGGAGTCCTCGGAGTCGTCCGGCCCGGTCGCGGGTTTGGGGACGACGGGTTCGCCGTTCAGGTCGTAGCCGGGGTGGGAGGGGTGGCGGCGGCGTGCCGCGGCCAGCTCCGCGGAGTCGGCCCCCGTCGTGTCCCCGGATGCCCCGGCCTCCCCGGAGTCCTCGGAGCCGGGCGCGGCGGGCCGCCGGAGGCCCGGCTTGGAGGGGGCCCCGTCCCGGTCCGTCTGGTGCGGTACGAACGCCTCGCCCTCGTGCGTGCCGCCGCCCAGGGCGCGCTCCAGCAGCGCGTCGAGCAGTGCCGGGTCGAGGCCGGCGCCCTCGTACTCCGCGCCGCGCCCGTCGGGCAGGAGGCTCTCGGCGCGGTCGTCGCGCGCCTCCTGGGCGGCCCAGAAGGCGCGGGCCTCGGCCAGCTCGCGCTCGCGCTCCTCGGCGAGGGCGTCGGCGACGGCGGACCGGATCTCCTCGGCGTCCGGGGAGGTGCGCGCCGGGGGGACGAAGGCGTGCGCCAGGGCCGCGCGCGCCTCGGCCGCGGCGAGCCGTGCCCGCAGCTCGGCGAGCCGGCGGCGCAGGCCCAGTGCGGTGTGCAGGGCGGCGCCGCTCAGAGCCGCGGCGACGGCGGCGGCCAGCAGCAGAACGAGGGATATGGCGCTCACTGACGTACTCCCGGTTGGAACTCCGATCCCTGAATTCCTATCGCAGCCGGAGGGGAATCTCCTGTCGAGTGGTGTGCCGGGCACCGCCAAAAGGGCGTGCGCGGACCCCCGTGCGGGCCAATGGAACCCCTGTGAGCAGGGAGAACGGCGAGCCCCCAGGACATAGATCACATCCTGGGGGCTCTTCGGTCTCACCGGTGCATCGACGGCGCGTCGACGGTGAGTCAGATCACATCGTGCGCCGGGCGGGTGTGACGCGTGCCACGCCGGGGGTGGGGGCGCCGGGCCCGCGCGGCACGCGTCCGGGGCCGGGGCCGGTTCAGCTCAGGCGCTCGATGACCATGGCCATGCCCTGGCCACCGCCGACGCACATCGTCTCCAGACCGAACTGCTTGTCGTGCCACTGGAGGGAGTTGATCAGGGTGGTGGTGATGCGGGCGCCGGTCATGCCGAAGGGGTGGCCGACGGCGATGGCGCCGCCGTTGACGTTGAGCCTGTCCTCGTCGATGCCCAGGTCCCGGTAGGAGGGGATCACCTGGGCGGCGAACGCCTCGTTGATCTCCACCAGGTCGATGTCGCCGATGGTCATGCCGGCCAGCTTCAGCGCCCGCTTCGACGCCTCTACCGGGCCCAGTCCCATGATCTCGGGGGACAGGCCGGAGACGCCGGTGGAGACGATCCGGGCCAGCGGGGTGATGCCCAGCTCGCGCGCCTTGGTGTCGGACATGATCACCAGCGCGGCGGCGCCGTCGTTGAGCGGGCAGCAGTTGCCCGCGGTGACCAGGCCGTCGGGGCGGAAGACGGGCTTGAGGCCCTGCACGCCCTCCAGGGTCACGCCCGCGCGCGGGCCGTCGTCCTTGGAGACGACCGTGCCGTCGGGCAGCGTGACCGGGGTGATCTCGCGCTCCCAGAAGCCGGAGGCGATGGCCTTCTCGGCGAGGTTCTGGGACCGCACGCCGAACTCGTCCATGTCCTGCCGGGTGACGCCCTTGAGGCGGGCGAGGTTCTCGGCGGTCTGGCCCATGGCGATGTAGACGTCCGGCAGCTCGCCGTCCTCGCGCGGGTCGTGCCAGCCCTCGCCACCGTTCTCGGCGCGGGCGGCGGTGCGCGCCTCGGCGTCGGCGAAGACCGGGTTGTGGGTGCCGGGCATGCCGTCGGAGGTGCCGTTGACCGAGCGGGAGACCGTCTCGACGCCGGCCGAGACGAACACGTCCCCCTCGCCCGCCTTGATGGCGTGCATGGCCATGCGGGTGGTCTGCAGCGAGGACGAGCAGTAGCGGGTGATGGTGCAGCCCGGCAGGTGGTCCATCCCCATCTGGACGGCGACGACCCGGCCGAGGTTGTGGCCCTGCTCGCCGCCGGGCAGGCCGCAGCCCAGCATCAGGTCGTCGATCTCGGTCGGGTCCAGCTGCGGCACCTTGTCCAGCGCGGCCTTGACGATGCCGGCGGTCAGGTCGTCCGGGCGGACGTCTTTGAGCGAGCCCTTGAAGGCGCGTCCGATCGGCGAACGGGCTGCTGAGACGATCACGGCTTCGGGCATCACGGCTCCAGGGAACGAGGGCGGAGGGCTGTGGATGCTTGGAAACTACCGTTCCGTAAGGCGGCGGTCACGACTCGCCACGTGTGATCCGGGCCTCTTTTCTAAGCGCTTGCTCAGTTCCACCCGTCCGCCGGGCCGCCCAGGCCCTCCCACTGCGCGGCGGGCCGTACGGAAGCCCGCCGCGCAGCGGCGCCGTGTGCGCGGTCACCCGGCGCCCGCCGGCTCGGGCGCCCCGGGACGCTCGGCCACCGCGATCACCCCGGCCGCCGGCAGCCGCCTGCGGAGGCGGCGCCTCAGCAGTGCCAGGGGGCCGTGCGTCCCCGAGACCTCGGTGCCGCCCTCGCCGGCCGCCGCGGCCGCCGCGGCCTCGACGGGGAGGGCCTCCTCGGCGGGCAGGGCCCCCGCGCGGCGCGCGGCGCCGGGATCATCGGCGTAACCGGGGGCGCCGGGGCGCTCGTCCTCCTCGGGCCACAGGCCCAGCGCGGCGCAGAGGGTCGGCAGGAAGGCCATGGCCGCGGTCGCGTAGCCCTCCGCCGAGGGGTGGTAGTTGTCGGGGCCGAACAGCTCCCGCGGGTTCGCCTCGAACTCCGGGCCGAGCAGGTCGCCCAGCGAGACCGTCCATCCGCCCCGCTCCACCACCGCGACCGTCTGGGCCGCCGCGAGCCGGCGGCTCATCCGGCGGGCCAGCCAGCGCAGCGGCTGGGCGACCGGCTCGACCGTGCCCAGGTCCGGACAGGTGCCCACCACGACCTCGCACCCGGCCGCCCGCAGCCGCGCCACCGCGTTCCCCAGCAGCCGCACCGAGACGGCGGGCGGCACGCGGTGGGTGACGTCGTTCGCGCCGATCATGACGACGCACACGTCGGGAGCGCCGTCGCCGTCGATGCCGCCGTCCTCCAGCAGCCGGGACACCTGGCGGTCCAGGTCGTCCGAGCAGGCCCCCGACACCGCCACGTTGCGCAGCCGCACCGGCCGCTCCGCCACCGCGGCCAGTCCCGCGGCCAGCAGCGCGCCCGGGGTCTGCCTCGGCCGGTGGACACCCTGCCCGGCGGCGGTGGAGTCCCCGAGCACCGCCAGCCGCAGCGGCGTGGCCTGCGCGCCCGGCCCGACGGATGCGACGGCCGTGCCGTACACCCCGTCCGCCGGCGGGGGCACGTCGTCCGAACCGCCCACCCGGCGCCGCGCCAGCCGTGCCTGGGCCATCAGCAGGCCGACGGCCGCCCCGCCGAGCAGTCCGGCCCCTCCGCCGCCGTACGCCGCGGCGGTCGCGATCCCGCGCGCCACTCTCGCCCCGGACACCGGTCCGGGCACAGCCCTCACCATCGGGCCCTCCGTTCCGCCGCGCCCCCGCAGCCTTCTCGCACCCCGTACGCGCGCCCTGTGCGCCCGGCGCGCGGTCCGTGCGGTGCCCGCACGTCACTATGAGTGTCATGCCCAGTGCAGTGCGCTGCGCAACGCGCGTCAACACCACTCCGGCGTCCCCCTAGGCTGGCTGTACGGGCAGGCGACGGCGACTGCCCCCGAATGCGGAGAACCAGGTGCAGTATCACGATTCGATGATCGAGCTTGTCGGCAACACCCCGCTGGTCAAGCTGAACAGTGTGGCGGCGGGGATCCGGGCCACCGTTCTGGCCAAGGTCGAGTACTTCAACCCGGGCGGTTCGGTGAAGGACCGGATCGCGGTCCGGATGATCGAGGCAGCCGAACGCTCCGGCGAGCTGAAGCCGGGCGGCGTCATCGTCGAGCCCACCTCCGGCAACACCGGGGTGGGGCTGGCGATCGTGGCCCAGCAGAAGGGCTACCGCTGTGTCTTCGTCTGCCCGGACAAGGTGTCCACGGACAAGATCAACACACTGCGCGCGTACGGCGCCGAGGTCGTGGTCTGCCCCACCGCGGTCGACCCCGAGCACCCCGACTCCTACTACAACGTCTCCGACCGGCTGGTGCGCGAGACGCCGGGCGCCTGGAAGCCGGACCAGTACAGCAACCCGAACAACCCGCTCTCCCACTACGAGACCACCGGTCCCGAGCTGTGGGAGCAGACGGACGGCAGGATCACCCACTTCGTGGCCGGAATCGGCACCGGCGGCACCATCAGCGGTATCGGCCGCTACCTCAAGGAGGTATCCGGCGGGAAGGTGCGGATCGTCGGCGCCGACCCGGAGGGATCGGTGTACTCCGGCGGCTCGGGGCGCCCCTACCTGGTGGAGGGCGTCGGCGAGGACTTCTGGCCCAGCGCCTACGACCCCGAGGTGACGGACGAGATCGTCGCCGTCTCCGACAAGGACTCCTTCCGGATGACGCGGCGGCTGGCCCGCGAGGAGGGACTGCTGGTCGGCGGCTCCTGCGGCATGGCCGTGGTCGCGGCGCTGCGCGTGGCCGAGCGCCTCGGGGAGGACGACACGGTCGTCGTCCTGCTGCCGGACGGCGGGCGCGGCTACCTCTCGAAGATCTTCAACGACGAGTGGATGGCCGACTACGGCTTCCTGGAGGAGGGCGAGCCCACCCAGGCCCGCGTCGGCGACGTACTGCGCCGCAAGGAGGGCGGGCTGCCCTCGCTGGTCCACATGCACCCCGAGGAGACCGTCGGCGAGGCCGTCGAGGTGCTGCGCGAGTACGGCGTGTCGCAGATGCCCGTGGTCAAGCCCGGCGCCGGGCACCCGGACGTGATGGCGGCCGAGGTCGTCGGCTCGATCGTCGAACGCGACCTGCTGGACGCGCTGTTCACCGGGCGCGCCAAGCTGGAGGAGCCGCTGGAGGCGCACATGAGCGCGCCGCTGCCGCAGGTCGGCTCGGGCGAGCCGGTCGCCGACCTGATGGCGGTGCTGGAGGGGGCCGACGCGGCGATCGTGCTGGTGGAGGGCAAGCCGACCGGAGTGGTCAGCCGCCAGGACCTGCTGGCCTTCCTCGCCCGGGGCACCGGGGCCGCGAGCGGCGGGGCGGAGTAGGTACCGGGCCGTCACGGCCCGGAAAAACGCGGTTAACACCCGTCGGGCACCGTGGTGTCCAACGGCGCGGAGGGCTTCCGGAGCGGCTCCCGGACCCCTCCAGGCGCCCGGGACGCGGGCCAGGCCCGGTCGCGCGTCCTCGCGGGGACCGCCGTCGTCCCGGCCCCGGTGTCCGCACCGGGGTGCGGCGGTCCCCGCGCGAATCCCCGTGCGGCTTCCCGCGTGCCGCCCCGCCTCCCCCATGGGCCCCCATGGGTCCACCGCGGCCCGGCCCCCGCGGACCGGCCCGGCACTGAATAGGCTTATGCGGAGCAGGAGGGTCCTGAAGAGGGGGCGGAGGGACAGGTGGGCACGGTGAGCGGTGCGGGCGCGCGACTGCTGAGGATGTTCGAGGGGCACCGGCTCACCCCCACCCAGCGGCGGATCGCCCACTGCATGGTGCGGCGCGCGGAGGACGCCCCCTTCCTGTCCAGCGTGGAGCTGGCGGAGCTGGCCGGGGTCAGCCAGCCGTCGGTGACCCGCTTCGCCGTGGCACTGGGCTTCGACGGCTATCCGGCGCTGCGCAGGCATCTGCGCGAGGCCCTGCCCGTGCCCTCGGCGGACGGTGCTCCCGGGGCCGGAGCGCAGGGGGCGGACGGCGGCGGCGCGGCGGGCAACGCGTACCAGCAGGCCGTGCACGCCGAGATCGAGCACCTGCGGCAGCTCGCGGCCCTCCTGGCCGACCCCGCCCCCGTGGCCGAGGCCGGGCGGCTGCTGGCCGCCTCCCGGCCGCTGCCCGTCCTGGGACTGCGGGCCGCCGCCGCGCAGGCCCGCGGCTTCGCGTACTTCGCCGCCAAGGTGCATCCGGACGTACGGCTGCTGGACGAGGGCGGCTCGATGCTGGACGACCGCCTCGACGCCGCGGTACGGGCCGGGGCGAGCGCGCTGCTGTGCTTCGCGCTGCCGCGCCATCCGCGCGAGACGGTGGCGGCGCTGGAGCACGCCCGGGAGGCCGGGCTGCGGATCGTCACCGTCGCCGACAGCGTCTTCGCGCCCGTCGCCCGCCCCGGCGACCTGCTGCTGCCCGCAGCCGTCGGGACCACGCTCTCCTTCGACACCGCCTGCTCGCCCATGATGCTGGGCCGGGTGCTGCTGGAGGCGATGTGCGACGAACTGCCCGAGGCGCAGGCCCGGCTGGAGGAGTTCGACGCACGTGCCGCCCGTCGGGGCCTGTTCGCCGAGTGACCGGGCCGGCCGGCCGGGTCCGGCCGGGGCGGCCGATCGGGTGCCGGGGGATCGCGCCGGAAGCCGGAGGGGATCCGCCGTTCTCTCAGGCGAATCTCATCATCCCTCAGTACGCTTTCGCACCGGGCGAGCCGTCACGCGGTGACGCGGTGGCGGCACACAGCCGAACGGAGAACGTCACCGAAGGGAACGAGGAGGGCTGCCATGGGACGGGGAGCGTACGCGCTGGCGAGGGTCGCGGTGTACACGCGGGTCGCGGGCACCGCGCTGTGGTGGACCGGCCTCGCGGCCGCGGGCGTCGGCCTGGCGGTGCCGGGGCTGACCGGGCGGCGCGTCGGGATCCTGGGCGGGGCCGCGCTCTTCATCCTGGCGGCCGCCGCGGCCTTCCTGGCGCGCCGCCGCCGCTGCACCGGGCTGATCAAGGCGTCGACCGCGGCGGGCAAGTGGGTGGTGCTCCACGACCGGGCGGTGACCGTGCGCGCCTGGCTGCGCAGGCGCCGCTGGTGGCTGGCCGCGGCCTTCCTGGCCGCCGCGGCATCGTCCCTGGCCGCCCCGGCCGCCGGCGGCCTGCTGCTGGCCGGGGCCGGCGCGGGCCTGTGGGCCAAGGCGGTGTGGCTGGGCCGCTGGGAGCGGCGCAACGAGAAGCTGCTGTGGGTGCGCCCGGAGTGGGCGGACGGGCGCAGCCCGTCCCGCGGGGACGTGCGCGGCTGGATGACCACCGGCCCGCTGGCCGGGGACGCCGCGCCGGGCGGCGCCCGCCGCCGCTCCCCGGTGCCGGGCGCCGCCCGGGAGCGCCGCCCCCGGGCGCGGGTCACGGCCGCGGCGCGGTGAGCGCGTCGCGCTGAGCGCCGCCGGACGCGGCGACGAGGTCCTCCAGGGTCTGGGGCGGGCGCACGGTCGCGAAGCGCACGGCGTCGATGCCGATGCCGCCGTCGCCGTCCGCCCCGGCCCCGGGGGCGGAGGCGGTGTCCCCGGTGGTGAAGCCGTACACGCCCGGCCTGGGCAGGCTGTTGTAGTCGAACGGGGTGGAGAAGTAGTACGCCCCCGTGTCCAGCAGCGCCACCAGATCGCCGGAGGCCAGTTCCGGCAGTTCCCGGCCGCGGGCCACGAGGTCGCCGGCGAAGCAGCAGGGCCCGGCGATGTCCTGCACCACGGGCGCGCCCCGCCTGGGCCGGCCCAGCCCGTCGTAGGCGGCGACCCGCAGCGGCCAGGCCTCGGGCGCGAAGACCGTCCGCACGGCGACCTGGGCGCCCGCGTGGGTGACCGCTATCGGCCGGCCCCCGGAGCTCTTGGCGTACTCCACCCGGGCCAGTACCAGCCCGCACTTGGCCAGCACCGACCGCCCGAACTCGGTGACCAGCCCGTAGCGCCCGTCGAACAGGCCGGGGATGGTGTCGCGCAGCAGCCGGGCGTACTCGGCGAAGGTGGGGGAGACCTCCTCGGAGTCGAAGTTGACCGGGAGGCCGCCGCCGATGTCGAGGGTGTCGATCCGCCGTTCCCCGGCGGCCCGGTTGATCTCCTCGGCCAGCTCGTAGGTGGCGGCCACGCCCGCGGCCATCTTCTCCAGCGGCATGCCCTGGGAGCCGACGTGGCAGTGCAGCCGGGTGATCCAGGGGCGCTCCACGCAGGCGCGTACGACGAACTCGCGCGCTCCCTCGTCCTGGAGGGCGAACCCGAACTTCGAGGTGGCCGTCGCGGTGCTCATCGCGCCGATGCTGCCGCCGCCGAGCTGCGGGTTCACACGCAGGCCGACCGGCGAGGCGGACCGGCCTCCGGAGAGGGAGGGCAGGGCGCCGGGGGCCATCAGGGCGTCCAGGCGCTCCAGCTCCTGGCGGTTGTCCGCGTTGAGCGCGATGCCCAGCTCCAGGGCCTCGCGCAGTTCGCCGGTGGTCTTGGCGGGCGAGTCCAGGACGATGCCCTCCGGCCCGACCCCGGCGGCCCGGGCCAGGGCCAGCTCGCCGGGGCTGGCGACCTCGCAGCCCAGCCCGCAGTCGGCGAGCAGCCGCAGCACGGGGACCAGTGAGGAGGCCTTCACCGCGAAGGAGTGCAGCACGGGCTGGCCGGGGGCCGTCACCTCCTCGAAGGCGGCGTGCAGGGCGGCGGCGGTCTCCCGTACGGACGTCACGTCCAGCAGGGCCGCGACCGGGTGCTCGTCCGAGAGCAGCCCGCGGGCGACGGCGGCCCGTACGGCGGCGTCGCGGCGGGCGGCGGCCGCGGCGGCCCGCGGGCTCCCGCAGACCCCGGGGGCGGCGGAGGCGGCGGGGGAGTCCGGGGCCGTGGAGGACTCCGGCTGGACTGCGGCATGGTGCGTGTAGGCCATGCACACAAGACAAACACGGCCGGAGCAGACGGACGACACCACCCGTTGACTAGTTCTATTCAGTGAATAGAGTTGATGTAGTAACCAATTCAGATCCGGAGGCAGGGGACCATGGCAGACCTCTCAGGGCCCTCAGGGCCGCGAACCGTACGGGCCCCGCGCGGCCCCGGGCTGACCGCCCGGGGCTGGCAGCAGGAGGCCGCCCTGCGGATGCTGCGGAACAACCTCGACCCCGAGGTCGCCGAGCACCCCGAGAAGCTCGTCGTCTACGGCGGCACCGGCAAGGCTGCCCGCGACTGGCGCTCCTTCGACGCCATGGCCCGCACCCTCACCACCCTGGGGCCGGACGAGACGATGCTCGTCCAGTCCGGCCGCCCGGTCGGCGTGCTGACCACCCACGAGTGGGCGCCGCGCGTGCTGATCGCCAACTCCAACCTGGTGGGCGACTGGGCCAACTGGGAGGAGTTCCGCCGTCTGGAGGCGCTCGGGCTCACCATGTACGGCCAGATGACGGCCGGCTCGTGGATCTACATCGGCACCCAGGGCATCCTCCAGGGCACCTACGAGACCTTCGCCGCCGTCGCCGCCAAGCGCTTCGGCGGCTCGCTGGCCGGGACGATCACCCTCACCGCCGGGCTCGGCGGCATGGGCGGCGCCCAGCCGCTGGCGGTCACCATGAACGGCGGCGTGGTCATCTGCGTCGACTGCGACCCGCGCGCCATCGAGCGCCGCATCGAACACCGCTACCTCGACGTGCGCGCCGACTCCCTCGACCACGCCCTGCGCCTGGCCGGCGAGGCCCGCGACGCCCGGCGCCCGCTGTCGATCGGCGTGCTGGGCAACGCCGCCGAAGCCGTGCCGCGCCTGCTGGCCATGGGCGCGCCGGTCGACATCGTCACAGACCAGACATCCGCCCACGACCCGCTGGCCTACCTGCCGCTGGGCGTCGACTTCGCGGACATGGCCTCCTACGCGGCCGAGAAACCCGCCGACTTCACCGCGCGGGCGCGGGAGTCGATGGCCCGCCACGTGGAGGCGATGGTCGGCTTCCAGGACGCCGGCGCCGAGGTCTTCGACTACGGCAACTCCATCCGCGGCGAGGCGCAACTGGCCGGATACGAGCGGGCGTTCGCCTTCCCCGGCTTCGTGCCCGCCTACATCCGGCCGCTGTTCTGCGAGGGTAAGGGCCCCTTCCGCTGGGCCGCACTCTCGGGCGACCCGAAGGACATCGCGGCCACCGACCGCGCCGTGCTCGACCTCTTCCCCGAGAACGAGTCCCTGGCCCGCTGGATCCGGATGGCCGGGGAGCGGGTGCACTTCCAGGGCCTGCCCGCCCGCATCTGCTGGCTCGGCTACGGGGAGCGCGACCGGGCCGGGGAGCGCTTCAACGACATGGTGGCCTCCGGGGAGATCTCCGCCCCGCTGGCCATCGGCCGCGACCACCTGGACTGCGGCTCGGTGGCCTCGCCGTACCGCGAGACCGAGGCCATGCTCGACGGCTCCGACGCCATCGCCGACTGGCCGCTGCTCAACGCCATGGTCAACGTGGCCTCCGGGGCCTCCTGGGTCTCGGTCCACCACGGCGGCGGCGTCGGGATGGGCCGCTCGATCCACGCCGGACAGGTCACCGTCGCCGACGGCACGCCGCTGGCCGGGGAGAAGATCCGGCGGGTGCTCACCAACGACCCGGGCACGGGCGTCATCCGCCATGTGGACGCCGGGTACGAGCGCGCCGAGGAGGTCGCCGCCGAGCGCGGGGTGCGCGTCCCGATGCGCGAGGACGGCACGGACGACGGCGGCACGGGCGGTGGCGGCGGCACGGGGGGTGCCGCGGACGACGGCGGATCCGGGAGCGCCTCGTGAGGCCGGGAGCCTCCTTCCACGAGATGTGGCGGGAACTGCTGCCCGTCGGACGGTCGGCGGCCACCGGCGGCTACCGGCGCCACGCCTGGACCGGGGCGGACGCCGAGTGCCGGGCGTGGTTCCGCGAGCAGGCCGAGGCGCGCGGGCTGGCGTACGAGACGGACCGCAACGGCAACCAGTGGGCCTGGCTGGACGGCTCCGGCGGGGACGCCGGGGACGCCGGGGACGCCGTGGTGACCGGCTCGCACCTGGACTCCGTGCCCGACGGCGGCGCCTTCGACGGGCCGCTGGGCGTGGTGTCGGCCTTCGCCGCCCTCGACGAGCTGCACGGCAGGGGAGTGCGCCCGGCCCGGCCGCTGGCCGTGGTCAACTTCGCCGACGAGGAGGGCGCCCGCTTCGGTCTCGCCTGCGTCGGCTCCCGGCTGGCCGCCGGGCAGCTCACCGCCGAGCAGGCCCGGGAGCTGCGCGACGACGACGGGGTCTCGCTGCCGCGCGCCATGGAACGCGCCGGGCACGACCCCGACGCGATCGGGCCCGACCCCGAACGGCTCGCCCGCATCGGCGCGTTCGTCGAGCTCCACATCGAGCAGGGCCGCGACCTCGCCGTGCGGGACGCGTCCGCCGGCGCTCCCGCCGGCGGGAGCGCGGTGGGCGTCGCCTCCGCGATCTGGCCGCACGGCCGCTGGCGGTTCGACTTCCACGGTGAGGCCAACCACGCCGGGACCACCCGCCTGGAGGACCGCCGCGACCCGATGCTCACCTACGCCAACACCGTCCTGGCCGCCCGGAAGAAGGCCCGGCTGGCCGGGGCGCTGGCCACCTTCGGCAAGGTCGCCGTCGAACCGAACGGCGTCAACGCCATCGCCTCCCTGGTGCGCGGCTGGCTCGACTCCCGCGCCCCCGACGAGGGGACCCTGGCCGCCGTCGTCGCCGAGATCGAGCGCTCGGCCGCCGAGCGCGGCGCGCGCGACGGTGTGCGGGTGGACGTCACCCGGGAGTCCGCCACGCCCGTGGTGGAGTTCGCCCACGGGCTGCGCGACCGCATCGCGGCCCGGCTCGGCGGCGCACCCGTGCTGCCCACCGGCGCGGGGCACGACGCGGGCATCCTCTCCGCCGAGATCCCCACCGCCATGCTCTTCGTGCGCAACCCCACCGGCGTCTCGCACTCGCCCGCCGAGTCGGCCGAGGAGGACGACTGCGTCGCCGGGGTGCGGGCGCTGGCCGATGTGCTGGAGGACCTGGCGTGCCCCTGACCCCCGACTCCCCGGCCCCCGGCTCCCCGGCCCCCGGCACACCGCGCCCCGAGGCCGTGTACTGGGCCGAGCACGCCTGGATCGGCGGCACCGTCGAACCCGGCACGGTGATCGAGACGGCCGGCGGCCGGATCACCGCCGTACGCACCGGGGTGCCCGCCCCGCCGCCCGGCGCCGAGCCGCTGCGCGGCCTGACCGTCCCCGGCCTGGCCAACGCGCACTCCCACGCCTTCCACCGCGCCCTGCGCGGCATCGCGCAGATCGGCTCGGGCACGTTCTGGACATGGCGGCAGGTGATGTACTCAGTCGCCGACCGCCTCACCCCCGAGAGCTACTTCGCCCTGGCCCGCGCCGTCTACGCCGAGATGGCACTGGCCGGCATCACGGCCGTCGGCGAGTTCCACTATCTGCACCACGCCCCCGGCGGCACCCCCTACGAGGACCCCAACGCCATGGGGCACGCCCTGATGGCCGCGGCCGCCGAGGCCGGCGTCCGCATCACCCTCCTCGACACCTGCTACCTGGCCTCCGGCCTCCTGTCCGCCCACCGCGGCGGCGCCCTGGACCGCCACCAGCTCCGCTTCGGCGACGGCAGCGCCGCCGCCTGGGCCGAGCGGGCCGCCGCCCTGCGCCCGCAGGGCGCCCACGCCCGCGTGGGCGCCGCGATCCACTCGGTGCGCGCCGTGCCCGCCGCCGAACTGGCCGCCGTCGCCGACTGGGCCCGGGAGCGGGAGGCGCCCCTGCACGTCCACCTCTCGGAGCAGCCCGCCGAGAACGACGCCTGCCTGGCCGTCCACGGCCGCACCCCCACCCGGCTGCTGGCCGACCACGGCGTGCTCGGCCCCCGTACCACCGCCGTCCACGCCACCCACCTCACCGACGCCGACATCGCCCTCCTGGGCGAATCCGGCACAGGTGTGTGCATGTGCCCCACCACCGAACGGGATCTCGCCGACGGCATCGGCCCGGCCGCCGCGCTGATGCGGGCGGGCTCGCCGCTGTGCCTGGGCAGCGACAGCCACGCCGTGATCGACCTGCTGGAGGAGGCCCGCGCCATGGAACTGGACGAGCGCCTGCGCACCCGTGCCCGCGGCCACTGGACGGCGTCGCAACTGCTGCGCTCCGCGACGGAGTTCGGCCAGGCGGCGATCGGCTGGCCGGAGGCGGGACGGCTGGAGGCCGGCCGGCTCGCCGACTTCGCCACCGTCGCCCTGGACACCGTGCGCACCGCCGGGCCGCCGCCCCGGCTGGGGGCGGAGACGGCCGTGTTCGCCGCCACCGCGGCCGATGTGCGCCACACGGTCGTCGGCGGTCGCCATGTGGTGCGCGAGGGGGTACACCGGAGCGTGCCGGACGTCCCCGCGGCCCTGACGGAAGCCATCCAGCAAGGAGCAGCCCGCTGATGAGCACCCCGAGCACCCCCGCCGACACCCCGGCCGGCACCACCCTCGTCACCAACATCGCCACCCTGGTCACCAACGACCACCACTCCTCCGAGGCCGCCCAGGACACCCCCCTGGGCCTGATCCGGGACGCGGCCGTCGTCATCGAGGGCGACCGCATCGCCTGGGTCGGTACGGAAAGTGAAGCACCCGACACCGACAGTCGCGTCGACGCGGGCGGCCGGGCGATGATCCCCGGCTTCGTCGACTCCCACTCCCATCTGGTCTTCGGCGGCGACCGCACCGAGGAGTTCGGCGCGCGCATGTCCGGCCGTCCCTACTCCGCCGGCGGGATCCGCACCACCGTCGAGGCCACCCGGAAGGCCACCGACGAGCAGCTCGCCGCGAACCTTGCCCGCCACGTGCGCGAGGCGCTGCGGCAGGGCACCACCACCCTGGAGACCAAGTCCGGCTACGGCCTCACCGCGAGGGACGAGGCCCGCGCCCTGCGCATCGCCGACGACCACGTGGACGAGGTCACCTACCTCGGCGCCCATGTGGTGCCCCCGGAGTACGCCGACGACCCGGACGGCTACGTGGACCTCGTCACCGGCCCGATGCTGGCCGCCTGCGCCCGCTGGGCCCGCTGGGTGGACGTCTTCTGCGAGCGGGGCGCCTTCGACGGAGACCAGGCCCGCGCCGTCCTCACCGCCGGAATCGCCCACGGCCTGGTACCGCGCGTCCACGCGGGCCAGCTCGGGCCCGGCCCCGGCGTGCGGCTCGCCGTGGAGCTGGACGCGGCCTCCGCCGACCACTGCACCCACCTCACCGACGCCGACGTGGACGCGCTGGCGAACAGCCGCACCGTCGCCACGCTGCTGCCCGGCTGCGAGTTCTCCACCCGCTCGCCCTACCCCGACGCCCGCCGCCTGCTGGACGCGGGCGTCACCGTCGCGCTGTCCACCGACTGCAACCCGGGCTCGTCGTACACCAGCTCCATGCCCTTCTGCGTCGCGGTCGCGGTCCGCGAGATGGGCATGACGCCCGACGAGGCGCTCTGGTCCGCCACCGCGGGCGGCGCCGCGGCCCTGCGCCGTATCGACATCGGCCGGATCACCCCCGGCGCCCGTGCCGATCTGGTGCTCCTGGACGCGCCCTCGCACGTCCACCTGGCCTACCGGCCCGGCGTGCCGCTGACCGCGGCGGTCTGGCAGCGCGGTACGCGCGTGCTGTGAGCGGGCGGCCCGCACCGCCGTACGACCCCCCCCTCGAGCCGGGGCCGCCGTCATGCCGACGGGCCCGTACGGGGTGTGATCCCCGTACGGGCCCGAAGAGGTCCCTCGAAGACTCCTCGAAGGTCAAGGGCGGGTCAAAAAACCGGAAGAGTGATTTCCGTAGGCCATAGGAGTGATGGAACGGGGCACTCGTCCGGTCGGGCGGCTGCGGGTCACTCCTCGACCAGCAGCCCCTTGCGGAGCTTGCCCAGCGTCCGCGAGAGCAGCCGGGAGACGTGCATCTGGGAGATGCCCAGCTCCTCGCCGATCTCGGACTGGGTCATGTTCGCCACGAAGCGGAGGGAGAGGATTCTGCGGTCACGCGGCGAGAGCTCGGCGATCAGCGGCTTGAGGGACTCCACGTACTCGATCCCCTCCAGGCCGTGGTCCTCGTAGCCGATGCGGTCGGCGAGCGCGCCCTCGGTCTCGTCCTCGTCGGGCTGGGCGTCGAGGGAGCTGGCGGTGTACGCGTTGCTCGCGGCCATGCCCTCGACCACCTCCTCCCGGCTCAGGCCCAGGCGGTCGGCCAGTTCGCCGACGGTCGGGGAGCGGTCGAGCTGCTGGGCCAGCTCGTCCCCGGCCTTGGCCAGGTCCAGGCGGAGTTCCTGGAGGCGCCTGGGGACGCGCACCGACCAGGAGGTGTCGCGGAAGAAGCGCTTGATCTCGCCCACGATCGTCGGCATCGCGAAGGTCGGGAACTCGACCCCGCGGCCGATCTCGAACCGGTCGATCGCCTTGATCAGGCCGATGGTGCCGACCTGGACGATGTCCTCCATGGGCTCGCTGCGGGAACGGAACCGGGCGGCGGCGAACTTCACCAGCGCGAGGTTCAGCTCGACCAGGGTGTTGCGGACGTACGAGTACTCGTGCGTGCCCTCCCGCAGCGTCTCCAGACGCTCGAAGAGGGTCTTGGACAGGGCTCGCGCGTCCAGCGGCCCCACCTCGTCGTACGGCGGGACCTCGGGCAGACCGAGCAGGTCGGACAGGTTCTCCGTCTGCTCCGGGCCGACCTCCGGGAACCCGCTTCCGGGCCCTTCGGGCCGGAGGGCCGACGAGGTGACGGGCGATCCGTCGAGCCGGGGTGACATGGTGCCTCCATCGTGTTCGGCATATGGCTGCCGAAGCCGTTCCTGCAGTACGGGGTGCGGCGCCTCCGAGCCGACGTGTTTTAGTGGTCCCTCCTACGCCTACCTGCTCCCGAGGGAGGATGGCAAGTGCTGGATGCCCGAATATGCACCGATGTGCTGGTTGCGCGGCTACCGGTTGCGGCTGTAAGGGCGTAGGGTTCGAACGTCCATCTCCGGACGGCAGTGATCGGTTACTGGGAATGTTGAAGGGGTGTACATGGACCGCGGGGTACCCGGCAGCACCAGCCACCGGGGTCGACTGACGGTCGACGTACAGCGCCACGGCGCGAGCCTGGTGGTGACGCCTGACGGTGAGCTCGACCACCACACCGCCGATCTGCTGCGAGAACCGCTGGAGCGCTCGCTGGAGGACGGGGACAGGCTGCTCGTCGTGGACTGCTCGAAGCTGGAGTTCTGCGACTCCACCGGGCTCAACGTCCTTCTGGGCGCCAGGCTCAAGGCCGATGCGGCCGGGGGCGGGATCCACCTGGCCGGAATGCGGCCGGTCGTCGCCAGGGTGTTCGAGATCACAGGTGCCGACGGCGTCTTCACCCTGCACGAGAGCCTGGCCGACGCGCTGAAGGAGACCGCGCAGCCCTGACTGCGCGGTCCTGACGGTGTGGTCCCGGCGGCGCGGCTCCGGCCGCACGGACGCGGGGCCCGTGCGAACCACCGGTGTTCCGGCCCGTGACCAGAGTGTTACGTCCGAGCACGATTCCGTCCCGACAGACGGGTGTTCTCCTGCCCGCGCAGGGCAGGAGACTTCCTGGAATCCCTCCGAAACAGTTGTTCGCAGACCAGGCGAAGACCGATGTACTGGTCAACCGGTGAGGTGAAGCACTGATGAGCACCACCCGGCCGCAACCGGCGGGCGACCGCGGCCCGGAGCCGGAGGGCACAGCCGCGACCGCAGCCGCACCGGTCGGTCAGGTGCGCGAGATGCGCCAGGTACGGAGGCTGCGGCTGATGGGGGCGAGTGGTGCGGTCCCCCGGGCACGTGACTTCACCCGTCAGGCGCTTCACGACTGGGGTTGGCTGCCCGCGGCCGGCCCCGAGGAGCGTGCTGCCGCCGAGGACGCCCTGCTCGTGGTCTCCGAGCTGGTGACGAACGCCTGCCTGCACGCCGACGGGCCCGAGGAGGTGCGCATAGGCCGTGGCCCCAAACTCCTGAGGATCGAGGTGGCCGACCGCGGTGCCGGCCTCCCCTCTCCCCGTACCCCGCACCGCCCCGGGCGGCCCGGTGGACACGGCATGTTCATCGTCCAGCGGCTCTGCCTGGACTGGGGCGTGGTGCGCCACCCGGACGGCACGGCCGGGAAGACGGTCTGGGCCGAACTGGCCGGACCGGACGCGGACTGAGAGCCCGGCCCGCTCCGCCGCCCCGCTCCGCCGGAAGTACGATCCCCACCGCCGGGTCCCGCTCGGGACTCGGCGCACTCGTGTCCGGGCACGCCCGGCCGGGGCGCGGAGCACGGACGACCAGGGGTGGGGCACATGGAGGGGACGGCGGCCGCCGTACGCGGACGGGCCGGCCTGCCGGCCGCGGCGCTGGCCCTCGCGCTGGCGGTGACGGCCTGCGGCGGTGGTTCCCGGGAAGCCGGTGAGGCGAGACCCTCCCCCTCCTCCGCGGGGGAGGAGACGGGCGGGTCCGCCGCGCGGAAGGCCGCCGGGCGCGAGCGGCTGGAGGCCGCGGCCCTCGAGGCGGGCGGCACGGTGGCCTCCTACTCGGTCTCCCCGGTCACACAGGAGCCGTTTTGGGACCTCATGGAGTACCGCGCCGACCGCGCCGAGTGCCAGCCGCTGGTGAGCCTGGCCGCGGGGGCCGTCGACGACGATCCGGTGGCCGAGGTGCACCGGGAGGTGGAGCTCGACGACTTCGGCTTCGACCCCGACCGGGGTCCGACGGGCCGGGGCGTGGCGGTGCAGCTGCGCTCCTACGGACCGGGTGGAGCGGCCAGGGTGCTCTCGGCGCTGCGCAAGGCGGGCACCGAGTGCGCCGGAGGCTTCACGGAGGAGCGGGTACTGGCCGAGGCCTCCTGCCGGTCCGTCGAGCCGGTCGAGGCGCCCGGGGCGGGCGACGAGGCCGTGGCTTACCGGCTGCGGATCGAGGACGTGAAGGACGGGGGACCGGTCCTGACCGAGTACCTGACGGTGATCCGCTCGGGCTCGACCACGCTCTCCTTCCGGCTGGAGGCGCTCTCCCCCGGTGATCCGGGCCCGGTGCCGGGCGATCTGGTGCGGGCCCAGTGGGAGGCGTTCGAGAGGAGCGGCGCCGGGGCCTGAACCGCGCACGCACGGCCAGGCACCGCACACAGCGGGCGGGCCGACGGAGGCCCCGCGGGACCCCCAGGAGCCCGGGAGCGCTACGACACGCCGCCCATCAGGGCCCGGATCCGCTTCCCGGCCGTCATGAAGGCCAGGCCCGCGGCCACGGCGACCACGCCCCACATGGTGTAGTACGCCGCGTCACCCATCGGCTCGTTGAGCTGGGTCGCCCAGCCGTTGAGGGCGTTGCCGGTGGCGGTGGCCAGGAACCACAGGCCCATGATCTGGCCGACGAACTGCTTCGGGGCCAGCTTCGTCGACAGCGACAGGCCCACCGGGGACAGGCACAGCTCGCCGAGGGTCTGCAGCAGGTAGACGCTCAGCAGCCAGAAGACGGTGACCTTGCCGGTCTCGCTGTTCGCCGCGGCGGCGCCCGCCAGGCCCATCAGCCCGAAGGAGCCGCCGATGAGCAGCATCGCCAGGGCGAACTTCATCGGGGCGCTGGGCTCGCGGTCGCGCTTGGCCAGCCACACCCACATGGTCGCGAAGAGCGGCGCCAGGACGATGATCATGACCGGGTTGACCGACTGGAACCACGAGGCCGGGAACTCCCAGCCGCCGATCATGCGGTCGGTGTCGTTGTTCGCGAAGATCGTCAGCAGTGAGCCGGACTGGTCGTAGATCATCCAGAACAGCACGGCGGTGACGAAGAACCACACGAACGCCTTGACTCGCGGGCGGTCCTGCTCGGTCAGCTCCGGGTTCCGGTACATCGAGGCGAAGTACAGGACGGGGACGACGACGCCGAGGACGGCCAGGAAGTTGACGATGTGCTCGATGTCGTACGTGCCCAGCGCCAGGTCCGCCAGCAGCGCCGCGGCGGCCAGACCGGTCCACAGCGCCACCTTGCGCAGCACCGCGCGCTTCTCCTCCGGCGTGGCCGGAGTGCCGGGGTGGCGGCCCACGTCGCCGAGGTAGCGGCCGCCCAGGACGTACTGGATCACGGCCAGCGTCATGCCGACGCCGGCGACGGCGAAGCCCAGGTGCCAGTCGACGTTCTCGCCGAGGTAGCCGACCACCAGCGGCGCGAACATGGCGCCGATGTTGATCGACATGTAGAAGATCGTGAAGCCGGCGTCGCGGCGGGCACTGGACTGGCCCTCGTAGAGGCCGCCGACCATCGCGGAGATGTTGGGCTTGAGCAGGCCGGTGCCGACCGCGATCAGGCCGAGTCCGACGAAGAACGCCACATCGGACGGGATCGCCAGTGTGTAGTGGCCCAGCGCGATGACGATGCCGCCGACCAGGACGGCCTTGCGTGCGCCCCACAGCCGGTCGGCGACCCAGCCGCCGGGCATGGCCGCCATGTAGACGACGGCGTTGTAGACGCCGTAGATCGCCGCGGCGAGGGCCTCACGGCCCGCGAGGGGGCCTTCGAGCACACCCGCGATCAGGTAGAGGACGAGGATGGCGCGCATTCCGTACCAGGAGAAGCGCTCCCACATCTCCGTCATGAAGAGTGTGGCCAGACCGCGGGGGTGGCCGAAGAAGGTCTTGTCGGTGCTGCCGACGGAGTCCTTCGTCAGGCTGGACGCCATGGTGGTGGTTCCTTGCTCGGTCGGGACGCGCGCGATGTGGTGCGCACGCGCCCGGGTGGGTGGCCGGCCCGGCCCCGCGCCCCCGTCCGCGCGTGCCTGTCACCGGCCGGCAGTTCCTGCGGCGCCGCCGCGCGTCCGGACCCCGCGGGTCACGGACGGACCGGCTTTCCGGGACGGCCTCCTCCGCGTACGGGGTGTGTACGGGGGGTCCTCGGTGGCGGGCCCCGGCGCATCACCGCGCCAAGGGTCACCGGATTCCGGACGGCGCCTCGGCCAGAGTACGACACCGCCTCCCGCGCGACCGGCCCGCGACGGGCGGCGAGAGGCGCATGTCACACGCCCTCCCGGGAACCGGGACGGGCGCCGCACGGGTTCCCGGCGACTCCCCGGACCCGCCGGGGCGAGGTCTACCATCAGGCCATGACCCGAGTACTGCTCGCCGAGGATGACGCCTCCATCTCGGAGCCGCTGGCCCGAGCCCTGCGCCGCGAAGGGTACGAGGTCGAGGTGCGCGAGGACGGCCCCGGCGCACTCGACGCCGGCCGGCACGGCGACATCGACCTGGTCGTGCTCGACCTCGGCCTGCCCGGCATGGACGGACTGGAGGTCTGCCGCCGGCTGCGCAACGAGGGGCACACCTTCCCCGTCCTGGTGCTGACCGCGCGCGCCGACGAGGTGGACACCGTCGTCGGCCTGGACGCGGGCGCCGACGACTACGTCACCAAGCCGTTCCGGCTGGCCGAGCTGCTCGCCCGGGTGCGGGCCCTGCTGCGGCGGGGCGCCGTCGAGCCCGTGCAGCCCGCGGCCACCCACGGGGTGCGCATCGACGTCGAGTCGCACCGGGCGTGGATGGGGGACGAGGAGCTTCAGCTCACGGCGAAGGAGTTCGACCTGCTGCGGGTGCTGGTGCGCGACGCCGGCCGCGTCGTCACCCGCGACCAGTTGATGCGCGAGGTGTGGGACACCACCTGGTGGTCGTCCACGAAGACCCTCGACATGCACATCTCCTGGCTGCGCAAGAAGCTCGGCGACGACGCGGCCAACCCCCGCTACATCGCCACGGTCCGCGGCGTCGGCTTCCGCTTCGAGAAGGACTGAGGGCGGCCGGGTCCCGCACGGGCCCGCCCGGACGGACCCCGCCGAAGACACCGCAGAGACAGAAGACACCGAAGAGACCGAAGGCACCGCGGAGACACCGCAAGGACCGCGGCGACACCACGAAGGGCCGGCGCCGCCATGCGCAGACGTCTGATCAACTCCACGCTGGCCGTGGTCCTCGTCGTGATCGCGGTCTTCGGGGTCTCCCTGGTGATCGTCGAGACCCGCACCATCGAGGAGAGCGCCCGTGAGAGCGTCCGCTCCGACGCCGCACGGCTGGTCTCGGTCGTCGAGAGCCGCCTGGTCGCGGAGGAGAGCGTGACCGCGGCCTCCATGCGCTCCCAGGTCCCCCACGACCGCCACGTCCGCATCGAGCTGCCCGGGCAGCCGCCCATCGAGCTGGGAGAGCGCCCGGGCGAGGGCGCCATCGAGGGACGCGCCACCGAGCCGGGCGGTGTCACCGTCACCGTCCGGCAGGACGACGACCGGGTCCGCGAGGAGGTGGGCCGCACCCTGCTGATCATCCTGGCGGTGGCGCTGCTGGCGGTGATAGCGGCGGTGCTCCTGGCGGTGCAGCAGGCCCGCCGTGTCGCGGCACCCCTGACCGATCTGGCCGAGACCGCCGAGCGCCTCGGCTCCGGCGATCCCCGCCCCCGCCACCGGCGCTACGGCGTGCCCGAGCTGGACCGGGTGGCGGACGTGCTGGACGCCAGCGCCGAGCGGATCGCCCGGATGCTCACCGCCGAGCGGCGGCTGGCCGCGGACGCCTCCCACCAGCTGCGCACCCCCCTGACCGCGCTGTCCATGCGGCTGGAGGAGATCGTCGCGGCGGCCGACGCCATCGAGACCGCCGGCACCACGGACGCCACGGGCGCCACCGGTACCCGAAGCACCGCCTGCACCACCGGCACCGACCGGGCGGCCGCCTCCACCATCCGGGAGGAGGCGCTGGTCGGCCTCGCCCAGGTGGAGCGGCTGACGGACGTGGTGCAGCGGCTGCTGACCAACTCGCGCGACCCCCGCTCGGGCTCCGCGGTGGGCTTCGACCTGGACGAGGTGGTCAAGCAGCAGATCGAGGAGTGGCGCCCGGCGTACCGCAAGGCGGGCCGGGCCGTCGTCCGCTCCGGCCGCCAGGGCCTGCGGGCGGTGGGCACCCCGGGGGCGGTGGCCCAGGTGCTGGCCACGCTCATCGAGAACGCCCTGATGCACGGTGGCGGAGCGGTGGCCCTGCGTACCCGGATCGCCGGGAACCAGGTGGTGGTCGAGGTGACGGACGAGGGGCCGGGGGTCGACCCGGAGCTGGGGGCGAGGGTGTTCGAGCGCACGGTCAGCGGGCGCAACTCCACGGGTCTGGGGCTGGCCGTCGCCCGCGACCTGGCGGAGGCCGACGGAGGGCGCCTGGAGCTACTTCAGCAGCACCCGCCGGTCTTCGCGCTCTTCCTCAGCCGTGAGGCCGACGAGCCGCCGGCGGGGGATTGACGCGGTGCGCCCCTCGCGGCCGCCGGGGATCCGCCGCTCCCCGCGGAAGACCCAGGTGCGGTACGCCCAGAAGCGGAAGACCGTGGCGACGCCGAGCCCGACGACGTTCTTGGCGATGTTGTCGGCCAGCGGCGAGGTCAGGTCCAGCCCGTAGTGCGAGACGGCCAGCGCGCCGTTCTCGATCACCAGGCCGATGCCGCTGAACAGCGTGAACAGGCCGGCCTCGCGGTGCATCCGGCTCTTGTCGGTGTGCCGGTAGGTCCAGTAGCGGTTGCCCAGGTAGTTGGTCCCGATGGCGACCGCGGTCGCTATCACCCCCGAGCGCACCGGTGCCAGGCCCAGGCCGTGGATGCAGAGGTTGAAGACGGCCACGTTGACGAGGAAGCCGAAGGCCCCCACCGTGCCGAACTTCGCCAGCTCGCGCCGTAGCCGCAGCAGCCTGGAGCGCAGTGCGCGCCGTTCACCCATAGTGATCCACTCGCCCCGTTCTCTCGGCTCTCGCGCGGCCCCGCGGGACCCGCCGTCGCGTCCCGGTCCGCCATGCTAGTCACGGCCCCGTACCGCGCCGGGTACCCGCTGTCCGGCCGATAGGCTACGGACGTGACATTTCCTGTGATCGGCATGGTCGGCGGTGGGCAGCTCGCGCGGATGACGCACGAGGCGGGCATCCCCCTCGGCATCAGGTTCAAGCTGCTCAGTGACACCCCGCAGGACTCCGCGGCCCAGGTGGTCCGCGACGTGGTCGTCGGCGACTACCGCGATCTGGACACCCTGCGCGAATTCGCCCGCGGCTGCGACGTGATCACGTTCGACCACGAGCATGTGCCCACCGGGCATCTGCGCGCCCTGGAGGCGGAGGGCATCCCGGTGCGCCCCGGGCCCGACGCGCTGGTGCACGCGCAGGACAAGGGCGTGATGCGGGCGCGGCTGAGCGAGATCGGCATCCCCTGCCCCCGGCACCGGATCGTCGCGGACCCGGCCGACGTCGCGCGGTTCGCGCGTGAGGGAGCCCCGGGGGAAGGGGCCGGGCGGGAGGAGGGCTGGCCGGTCGTCCTCAAGACCGTCCGCGGCGGCTACGACGGCAAGGGCGTGTGGGTGGTGTCCTCCGAGGCCGAGGCCGCCGAGCCGTTCCGGGCGGGCGTGCCGGTGCTGGCCGAGGAGAGGGTGGACTACGCCCGCGAGCTGGCGGCCAACGTGGTGCGCTCCCCGCACGGCCAGGCCGTGGCCTACCCGGTGGTGGAGTCGATCCAGGTGGACGGCGTGTGCGACACGGTGATCGCCCCGGCCCCCGGCCTGTCGCCGGAGCTGTCCGCCCACGCCCAGGAGATGGCGCTGACGATCGCGCGGGAGCTGGGCGTGATCGGGCACCTGGCGGTGGAGCTGTTCGAGACCCGCGACGGCCGCGTCCTGGTCAACGAACTGGCCATGCGCCCCCACAACAGCGGCCACTGGACCCAGGACGGCGCGGTCACCTCCCAGTTCGCCAACCACCTGCGGGCCGTGCTCGACCTGCCGCTGGGCGACCCGCGCCCCCGCGCGCCGTGGACGGTGATGGCCAACGTGCTCGGCGGTGACTACCCCGACATGTACCAGGGCTACCCGCACTGCATGGCCCGCGACCCGCGGCTGAAGATCCACATGTACGGCAAGGACGTGAAGCCCGGCCGCAAGGTCGGCCACGTCAACACCTACGGCGACGACCTGGCGGACGTACGCGAGCGCGCCGCCCACGCCGCCGCCTATCTGCGAGGGACCATCACCGAATGAGCAACGCCCCCAGCCCCGCCCCCGCCCCCCTCGTGGGGATCGTCATGGGATCCGACTCGGACTGGCCCGTCATGGAGGCCGCGGCCGAGGCCCTGGACGAGTTCGAGGTCCCCTACGAGGTCGACGTCGTCTCCGCCCACCGCATGCCGCACGAGATGATCGCCTACGGCGACGAGGCGGCCGGACGCGGGCTGAAGGCGGTCATCGCGGGCGCCGGGGGAGCGGCCCACCTTCCGGGCATGCTCGCCTCCGTCACCCCGCTGCCGGTGATCGGCGTCCCCGTGCCGCTGCGGCACCTGGACGGCATGGACTCCCTGCTGTCCATCGTCCAGATGCCCGCCGGGGTCCCGGTCGCCACGGTCTCGGTCGGCGGCGCGCGCAACGCGGGCCTGCTGGCGGTCCGCCTCCTGGCGGCCCACGACGGGGAGCTGCGCGAGCGCATGGAGCGGTTCCAGGCGGAGCTGAAGGACCAGGCGCGGGAGAAGGGCCGGCGGCTGCGGAGCAAGGTCGCCGCGGGTGGCGCCGGGTTCGGCTTCGGGGGCAGGTGAGATGGGTCACTCCGCCGAGCTGCTGGCCCGGGCCAGGGCGCTGCTGGAGGCCCACCCCGTCGCCGACGGCCACAACGACCTGCCCTGGGCGCTGCGCGAGCAGGTGGCCTACGACCTCGACCGGCGCGACATCGCCGGCGACCAGTCGGCCCATCTGCACACCGACATCCCGCGGCTGCGCGCGGGCGGGGTGGGCGCGCAGTTCTGGTCGGTCTACGTGCGCACCGACCTGACGGGCGACGCCGCCGTCAGCGCCTGCCTGGAGCAGATCGACGTGGTGCGGCGGCTGGCCGACCGCCACCCGGCCGACCTCAGGCTCGCCCTCACCGCCGACGACATGGAGGCGGCCCGCGCCGAGGGCCGCATCGCCTCCCTGATGGGCGCCGAGGGCGGCCACTCCATCAACAACTCCCTGGCCACACTGCGCGCCCTGTACCGGCTGGGCGTGCGCTACATGACGCTCACCCACAACGACACCATCGACTGGGCGGACTCGGCCACCGACGCACCCCGCCACGACGGCCTGACCCGCTTCGGCGAGGAGGTCGTGCGGGAGATGAACCGGCTGGGGATGCTGGTCGACCTCTCCCATGTGGCGCCCGCCACCATGCGCGACGCCCTGCGCGTGACGACGGCGCCGGTGGTCTTCTCGCACTCCTCGGCCCGCGCGGTGTGCGACCACCCGCGCAACATCCCCGACGACGTGCTGGAGCGGCTTCCGGTCAACGGCGGTGTGGCGATGGCCACATTCGTGCCGAAGTTCGTGCTGCCCGCCGCCGTCGCCTGGACCGAGGCCGCCGACGAGAACATGCGCGCCCACGGCCTCCACCCCCTGGACGGAACCGAGAGGGGCCTGGCGGTCCAGCGCGCCTACGAGGAGGCCAACCCGCGCCCGGTCGCCACGGCGGCGACGGTCGCCGACCACCTGGACCACATGCGCGAGGTCGCGGGCATCGACCACATCGGCATCGGCGGCGACTTCGACGGCACGGCCTTCACCCCGTCCGATCTGAGCGATGTGTCCGGATACCCGCATCTGGTGGCCGAGTTGCTGGACCGCCGCTGGTCCGAGGCCGACCTCGCCAAGCTCACCTGGAAGAACGCGGTGCGCGTGCTGCGCGACGCGGAGGCGGTCGCCCGTCACGAGCGGACCAGGCGCGGCCCGTCCATCGCCACCATCGGACAGCTCGACGGGTAGCTCCCCGGCCCCTTCGTGATTCAACTCACGAGCCGGCCCTCCCCGGTGCGTCGCTCTGCGTGCCGGAGGAGGGCCTTTCGCGTTATCCGTCCTGGCAGTGGAGGAAAGTGACGCCGCGTCAGGGATGGATCCCGCCACTCTTCGAGAGGTGAACACAGCGGACGGTGATGATCGGATGATCGTCAAAGCCTTCGAAACGGGCGTCCTGTGATTCATCGGCTTGTATCGGCGGAAACGATGTGTCTACCGTTCTGGCCGTGCCGTACGAATGTGCGGCGGCCCGCTGTCGAACGCCGAATCCTGTCAACGGCGGCGGGCTGGACCATCCACACCACCCGATGGCAGGAGCGGGGGACCCAAGGTAAGTCGCCGTCCCGGGCCGCGAGGCCCGTACGGGACGGCTTGGGGTGAAGCCATGCCGCGGCACGCACCGCGGCGCACATGGCCGGGCAACTCCAGCCCGAACCCGACAGCTCACCTCGCAGGCGTAGGAGAAGGAGCACACCTATGTCCGCACGCGGACGTCACCGTCGTATGCGCAACAGCCGCCTCACCCGTCTGTCGCTGGCCATCTCCGTGGGCGGCGCCGGCATGGCCCTTCCCCTGGTGACCGCCGGCGGGGCCAGCGCCGCCTCCGTCGACACCTGGGACAAGGTCGCCCAGTGCGAGAGCACGGGCAACTGGTCCATCAACACCGGCAACGGCTTCTACGGCGGCCTGCAGTTCACCCAGAGCACCTGGGCCGCCTTCGGCGGCACCGAGTACGCGCCGCGTGCCGACCTCGCCACCAAGGACCAGCAGATCGCCGTCGCCGAGAAGGTGCTGGCGGGGCAGGGCCCGGGCGCCTGGCCCGTGTGCTCGGTCAAGGCCGGCCTGACCAAGGGCGGTCCCGCCCCGGCCGTCTCCCCCGACGGCCGGAGCAACCCGACCGAGCAGAAGGAGCAGGCCCCGGCCGCCGCTCCGAAGGCCGAGGCCAAGCCTGAGGCCAAGCCCGAGAGCAAGCCCGAGGCCGAGCCGAAGCAGGAGAAGAGCGAGGCCGCGCCGCAGCGCGCGGACCGCGGTGAGCGCGCCCACGGCCACAGCCACGACCACGGCACCGGCGAGGGCACCTCCTACGAGGTCGTCGGCGGCGACACCCTCTTCAAGATCGCCGACGCCCAGGGCGTCCAGGGCGGCTGGGAGCGCGTCTACGAGGACAACCGCCAGGTCATCGGCGACAACCCGAACCTGATCTTCCCGGGCCAGGAGCTCACCCTGGGCGGCGCCGCCGCCCAGCAGAAGGCCGCGGCCAAGCCCGAGGCCAAGCCGGCTCCGAAGCCCGAGAAGGCCGCTCCGAAGCCCGAGAAGACTGAGAAGGCCGAGGCCGTGCAGCAGTCGGCCGAGCGTGCCGACCGCAGCGACCGCGGTGCGGTCACCGGCTACACCGCCCCGGTGAACGCCGCCCCGTCCGGCTCCTACAAGGCCGCGGGCGCCCGCTGGTCCAACGGCCACACCGGTGAGGACTTCGCCGCCGCCTCCGGCACCCCGGTGAAGGCCGTCACCAACGGCACCGTGGTCTCCGCCGGCTGGGGCGGTGCCTACGGCAACCAGGTGGTCATCCGCCACGAGGACGGCCGGTACAGCCAGTACGGCCACCTGTCCTCGCTGTCGGTCAGCGCCGGCCAGTCGGTCAGCACCGGCCAGCAGATCGGCGCCGTCGGTTCCACCGGCAACAGCACCGGCCCGCACCTGCACTTCGAGATCCGTACCGCCCCCGGTTACGGCTCGGACATCAACCCGCTGGCCTACCTGCGCGCCAACGGCGTCAGCATCTGAGGGTCCTGACCCTCACCGACCCGGTCCACCCGGGTCCGGCCTCCTGACCGGACCCGGGCCCGGAGCCGGTCGGAAGGCGGGCGGGGCAGGGGTGTTCACACACCCCCGCCCCGCCCGCCTCTTCTTTTCCCGCCTCCGCCCGCGCGCCCGGTTCACCGGCGCGCCCCGCCCCCGCACGCTCCCACGGGCGGCCGGCTCACTCGACGCAGAGGCAGAAGGGGTGCCCGGCCGGGTCGCGGTAGACGCGGAAGTCGCGCTCGCCCCCGTCACCCTGGAGGAGTTCGGCCCCCAGTTCCAGCGCCTCCCGCTCGGCCGCGTCCAACTCCTCGCGAGGCACGTAGAAATCGAGGTGGAACTGCTGCGACCGCTCGGCGCTCGGCCACTGCGGCGGCACATGGCCGCGCGCCTCCTGGAAGGCGAGCCTCCGGCCCTCCAACGCGCCCGAGTCGAACGTCACCTCCACCCACCTGCCCTCGCCCTCGGTCTTCCCGCCCAGCAGCCGTGCGTAGAAGTCGGCGAGCTTCCCCGGCTCGGGGCAGTCCAGTACGAGAACGTCCCGCAGCGTGGTGATGGCCATGGTGCCCTTCCCTCCTGTGTCGTGGATCACTGCCTCTGCTACCCGGCCTGCCGCCTGTTGACGACCTGATCCGGGAACGCGCACCGCGGTGGCCGACGGAACCGGCCACGCCTGGAGGCGCGCGAGGCGCACGACCGCCGCTGGGCGGGCGTACTACGACAGGAGCCCGGCGGGCCTTGGTGCGCCGGCGCACCAAGGCCCGCCGCGGCGGCCGGGCGAAGACGCGGACGTACCGCGCGCGGCGTCGTTCCGCGGCCGAGCCGCCCCGCGAGGGCCCGGCAGGCCCGCCGGCGTAAGCCCGCGGGCGGGGAGCGGCCCTACGCCGTCGGTCGGCCCAGCGCGCGGAAGGACCAGCCCGCCTTGCGCCACAGGGCCGGATCGAGGGTGTTGCGGCCGTCCAGGATGCGCTTGTGCGCCACGGACTGCCCCAGCGCCTCCGGGTCGAGCTCCCGGAACTCGCGCCACTCCGTCAGATGCAGCACCACGTCCGCCCCGCGCACCGCTTCCGGCGCGCTGCCGGCGTAGCCGAGGGTGGGGAAGACCCGCCGGGCGTTCTCCATCCCCTTGGGGTCGTAGACCGTCACCTGCCCGCCCTGCAGATGGATCTGGCCGGCGACGTTCAGCGCCGGCGAGTCCCGCACGTCGTCGGAGTCCGGCTTGAAGGTCGCGCCCAGCACCGCCACGCGCTGCCCCAGGAACGCGCCGCCCACCGTCTCGCGGGCCAGCTCCACCATGTGGGAGCGGCGGCGCATGTTGATCGAGTCCACCTCGCGCAGGAACGTCAGCGCCTGGTCCGCGCCCAGCTCGCCCGCCCGCGCCATGAACGCGCGGATGTCCTTGGGCAGGCAGCCGCCGCCGAAGCCGATCCCGGCGCGCAGGAACTTACCCCCGATCCGGTCGTCGTACCCGATGGCCTCCGCCAGCTTCACCACGTCGCCGCCGGCCGCCTCGCAGACCTCGGCCATGGCGTTGATGAACGAGATCTTGGTCGCCAGGAAGGAGTTCGCGGCGGTCTTCACCAGTTCCGCCGTCGGGAAGTCGGCGACGACGAACGGCGAGCCCTCGGCCACCGGCCTGGCGTACACCTCGCGCAGCAGTTCCTCCGCGCGCGCCGAGCGCACCCCCACCACGATGCGGTCCGGGCGCAGGGTGTCCTCCACGGCGAAGCCCTCGCGCAGGAACTCCGGGTTCCACGCCAGCTCCGCCGCGTCGCCGGCCGGGGCCAGCTCGGCCAGCCGCCGTGCCAGCCGGTCCGCGCTGCCCACCGGCACCGTGGACTTGCCCACCACCAGGGCGGGCCGCGTCAGATGCGGGGCCAGGGAGTCCACCGCGCCGTCCACATAGGACATGTCGCACGCGTACTCGCCCTGCTTCTGGGGGGTGTTCACACAGACGAAGTGGACGTCCCCGAACGCGCCCACCTCCTCCCAGGAGGTGGTGAAGCGCAGCCGCCCGGTCGAGCCCTCCACCCCGGCGACATGGCGGCGCAGCAGCTCCTCCAGCCCGGGCTCGTAGAACGGCACCCGCCCGGAGGAGAGGGTCTCGATCTTCTCCGGCACCACGTCCAGACCCAGCACCTCGAAGCCCAGCTCGGCCATGGCGGCGGCGTGCGTCGCGCCGAGGTAGCCGGTGCCGATCACGGTGATCCTGAGGGCCATGGACTGCTCCTGGTGTACGGGCGAAATGCTGCCCGCGAGCATATCCGGCCGCCACCGGGGCGGGCGGGGGGAGTGCGGGAGCCGGAGCGGCCCGGTGCGCGGGGGGCCGGTGCGGGGCGGTGTCGGCAAACTCATGTATCCGCGGCGACGGTGGGCCACTAGAATTGTGTTACTTAACGGTAGTTAGCAGCAGCGCACCCAGGGAGTGAGACACCGTGGCGGGATCGACCGACTTCGACCTCTACCGTCCGTCGGAGGAGCACGACATGCTCCGGGAATCGGTGCGCTCGCTCGCCGAGGCGAAGATCGCGCCCTTCGCGGCCGAGGTGGACGAGCAGGGCCGCTTCCCGCAGGAGGCCCTGGACTCGCTGGTCGCCAACGACCTGCACGCCGTCCACGTACCCGAGTCCTACGGCGGCGCGGGCGCCGACGCGCTCGCGACCGTCATCGTGATCGAGGAGGTCGCCCGCGTCTGCGCCTCGTCCTCCCTGATCCCGGCCGTCAACAAGCTCGGCTCCCTCCCGGTGATCCTGTCCGGCTCCGAGGAGCTCAAGAGCAAGTACCTCGCCCCGCTGGCCAAGGGCGACGCGATGTTCTCCTACTGCCTCTCCGAGCCGGAGGCCGGCTCGGACGCCGCGGGCATGAAGACCCGCGCCGTGCGCGACGGCGACTTCTGGGTTCTCAACGGCGTCAAGCGCTGGATCACCAACGCCGGCGTCAGCGAGTACTACACCGTGATGGCCGTCACCGACCCCGCCAAGCGCTCCAAGGGCATCTCGGCCTTCGTGGTGGAGAAGGGCGACGAGGGCGTCTCCTTCGGCGCCCCGGAGAAGAAGCTCGGCATCAAGGGCTCCCCGACCCGCGAGGTCTACTTCGACAACGTCCGCATCCCCGCCGACCGCATGATCGGCGAGGAGGGCACCGGCTTCGCCACCGCGATGAAGACCCTGGACCACACCCGCATCACCATCGCGGCCCAGGCCCTCGGCATCGCCCAGGGCGCGCTGGACTACGCCAAGGGCTACGTCGCCGAGCGCAAGCAGTTCGGCAAGCCGATCGGCGACTTCCAGGGCGTGCAGTTCATGCTCGCCGACATGGCGATGAAGCTGGAGGCCGCCCGCCAGCTCACCTACGCCGCCGCCGCCCGCTCCGAGCGCGTCAGTCTCGGCGCCGACGGCAAGGCCGAGGACCTGACCTTCTACGGCGCGGCCGCCAAGTGCTACGCCTCCGACGCCGCCATGGAGATCACCACGGACGCCGTCCAGCTGCTGGGCGGCTACGGCTACACCCGCGACTACCCGGTCGAGCGCATGATGCGCGACGCCAAGATCACCCAGATCTACGAGGGCACCAACCAGGTCCAGCGGATCGTCATGGCCCGCAACCTGCCGTAAGGCGCCCTGCCCTGGGCGGCGCGCCCGGGAACGCGTGTGTGCCCCGGACCGGACGGTCCGGGGCACACACGTTCACATGGCCATGGTGGCGTCTTCCCCGCGCGGGCGGGTTCAGTCGGCCCGGACCGTGACCTTCTCGCCGTTGTTCATCTGCTCGACGAGCTGCTTGACCCTGGCCATGTCCCACTTGAGCGAGCCCTGCGGCGCGGAGCCCGCTATCGGCATGTTCATCGAGGTGCCCTCGCCGCCCGAGACGCCCTTCATGGCCCAGAACATCGAGGCGAGGTCGAACAGGCCCATGTCCTCGTCGACGATCAGGGTGTCCAGGCCCGCGCCCAGCGTCGGGTAGAGCCTGAAGGGGTTGATGACCGTGGAGGGTGTGGCGGCCTGGTTCGCCAGGGCGGAGAGGAACTTCTGCTGGTTCTTGGTGCGCTCCAGGTCGCTGCCGGCCTCGTAGCGGTTGCGGACGAAGGCCAGGGCCTGGGCGCCGTCGAGGGTCTGGCGGCCCTTCTTGAAGTCGGCGCCGGAGTTCTTGTCCTTGATGTCGCGCGGGATGTCCATCTCCACGCCGCCGAGGGCGTCCACGATGGAGGCGAAGCCGCCGAAGCCGATCTCCGCGTAGTGGTCTATGCGCAGGCCGGTGTTGTACTCGACGGTGCGGACCAGCAGGGTGGCGCCGTCCATGGAGTAGGCGGCGTTGAGCTTGCGCGCGCCGGGGGAGGGGAAGGTCTTGCCGCTCTCGGAGCCCTTGAACTCCGGGATGGTGACCCAGGAGTCGCGCGGCAGGGAGACCATCGTGTTCCCCTCGGGGCCCACATGGAGGATGATCATGGAGTCGGTGCGCTTGCCCTCCGCCGAACCGGTGCGCAGCTCCTTGCGCTCCTCGTCCGACAGCCCTTCGCGGCTGTCGGAGCCGACTATGAGGTAGGTGGTGCCCTCGCCCTTCTCGGGCCGGTCCATGACCGCGCTCAGGTCGACCTCCCGGCGCAGCCTGGAGTCGGCCCAGAAGTAGGTGCCGACCGACCACACCAGCAGTACGACGAGCAGTGTGACAAGTCCCACCTTGAACCGGCGGCCCCAGTCCGGCGCGGGTCTCGCGTCGCCGTGAACGGGTGCGGCGGGCCCGGCCGGGCCTCCGCCCGCGTAACCGGAACCGGCGTAGACCTGGCCCGTGTTGTAGCCGGAGTCGTAACCCGCCTGTCCGCCGTAACCGTAACCGCCGCCGGGGTCGTTGCCGTATCCGGTCGTCGGTACGGCGCGGTTGGGAACCGGGCGCGGGCCGACGCCGCCGCTGTTGGGCCAGTCAGTCATGGGAGGCAGTGTGCCCTCCCGGGCCGGTCGCGCCATAGACAGGGGGGCGGAACAGGGGCACGGCTGTTGCAGAGCTGATGCATTGCGGGGGCGGCCGGGGTACGAGGGGGGCGTGCGGGATCACACCGGACCGTGCCGTTCCGCCCGGGACGGGCGGCTTAGGGTGGAAGCATGACCACTCAGGCCCAGGCCACCTCGCACGAACTGCCGGGCAAGCCCACCGCGGCGTCCCGCACCACCCTGTCCCACATCATGACGGGGAACGACACCAATCTCCTCGGCACCGTCCACGGCGGTGTGATCATGAAGCTGGTCGACGACGCGGCGGGCGCGGTCGCCGGTCGGCACTCCGGAGGTCCGGCGGTCACGGCGTCGATGGACGAGATGGTCTTCCTGGAGCCGGTCCGGGTGGGCGATCTGGTGCATGTGAAGGCCCAGGTGAACTGGACCGGCCGGTCCTCGATGGAGGTCGGCGTGCGGGTGCTGGCCGAGCGGTGGAACGAGTCCACGCCCGCCACCCAGGTCGCCTCCGCCTATCTGGTGTTCACCGCGGTCGACGAGAACGGCCGGCCGCGGCCCGTACCGCCGGTGGTCCCCGAGTCCGAGCGCGACAAGCGGCGCCGACAGGAGGCGCAGATCCGGCGCACGCACCGGCTCGCCCGGCGCCGCGCCATCAAGGAGCTGCGCGACCGGCGGGCGGCCGAGGGCATGACGGAGGACTGACAGCCGTACGGTCCGCTCCCGCGGTCACGGGCAGACGACCTCGTCGCCCGTGACCGCTTTTCCGTCCCCGCCCCCGCCCTCCGGGCGCGCGGACTCCTCCGCCCGCTTCCCCTCCGGCGCCGGGCTCGCGGAGGGTTCGGGAGCGTGGCGCACCCGCTGTACCCCGCGGTGAGCGGAGCCCAGCACGACCTCCATGACCCGTCCCTGCCCCTCGACCTCCTCCAGCTCCGCTCCGGGCAGAGCGGTGGCCAGGGCACGCGCCGAGCGGTCCCATTCGGGGTCGTGGCGGATGACCGTGCGCCGTACGTCCTGCTTCTTCGCGCCGCGCGGGGTGCCGGTGGTGTCGAAGCCGGTGGCGCGCAGCTCGCGGTCCACCCGCGCCCCGAGAGCGGCGATCGGCGTGCCGTTCTCGATCTGCACCCGGATCTTCCCCGGGTCCACCCGGACCGGGAGGGGGCCGGACGGACGCGCCGCGGCGCCCGGCTCCTCGTCGAGGTTCTTGCCGTCGTGCCCCGTCCCGTGTCTCCTCTCGTGCCCCGCCGCACGCCCCGTGCCGTGCCGCCCCGTGCCGTCCTCGGCTTTCGCGCCCGACGCGGCGCCGGACGACAGCGGCCGGTCCAGGCGCAGCGCCGCGAACATCTTCCCGGCCTCCTCCTCGTCCCAGGTCACGGTGGAGCCGACGCCGGGCACGCTGTGGTCGGGGTCCTCCAGGGGCACCGAGGCGAACTCCGAGGAGGCCGCGGTGAAGTCGCGCATCGCCCGACCCAGGGCCAGCAGTTCACGGGCGCCGAAGTCCCGGTCGGCGCGCACCGATCCCAGGAGCGCCGAGGCGACCCGGCGCAGCCGGACGGGGTCGGTCAGCACGCCGTCCCCGGTCGCCTCGTCGATCACGGAGGCCAGGAAGCGCTGCTGGCGCTTGATGCGGCCCAGGTCTCCCTCGGCGTCGACCTGCCGGGCACGGACGTACTGCAGGGCCTGCCCGCCGTCGAGCCGGGTGGTGCCGGCGGGCAGGTCGAGCCCGCTGCGGCTGTCGGTCAGCGGCCGGGTGGTGCACACCGGGACGCCGCCCAGGGCGTCGACGGTCCGCATGAAGCTGGTGAAGTCGACCTCCAGGTAGTGGTCGACGCGCACTCCCGTCATCTTCTCGACGGTGCGGACGGTCAGATGCGGGCCGCCGAGCGAGTAGGCGGCGTTGATCTTCCCGGTGCGGCCGCTGCGGAAATCGCCGGTGGCGGGGTCGGTGTACGGGGGGAACTCGGTGTACGAGTCGCGGGGGATGCTCACCACGCTGGCCCGGTCGCGGTCGGCGGACAGATGCACCAGCATGAGCGTGTCGGTGCAGTTGCACGGGGTCCCGCCCAGGGAGTACCGCTGCCGCTCCTCCTCGGTGACGGTGTCGCGCCCGTCGGTGCCGACGACCAGGAAGTTGAGGCCGTCGCCGCCCAGGGGACGGTGGCTGAGCCCGTGGAAGGGGTCCACCCGCTTCAGCCGGCCGTCCAGCCCGGAGACCAGCGCGTGGCCGATGCCGCCGGCCATCAGCACCATCGCCGAGACGGCGGTGGCTGCCCGGAAGCCCCAGCGGGACAGGCCCCGCCGCTTCGGCCGGGGACGGGCGTGGCGACCGCGCTGACGGGACCGTGCGGGCATCGGGGAAGCACCTCCGTGGCGGTGGGGGCCAGGAAGCGGCCAACATAGGCCCATACGATCTACGGACAGCCGGTCCCACGCCGCCCGCCGCCCGCGGCCACCCGGCTGCCGTGCGAGCGCATCACCCGATCGCGGTACCGTGACCCGGTGAGCTCTCCTGTCGAACCCACCTCCCCGGCCGCGGCGCCGCCCGCGGTCTCCGTGATCATGCCGGTGCTCAACGAGGAGCGGCATCTGCGCAGCTCGGTGCGGCACATCCTGGAGCAGGACTACGCCGGCGAGCTGGAGGTCGTGATCGCGCTCGGTCCCTCCGAGGACCGCACCGACTCCATCGCCGCCGAGCTGGTCCGCGAGGACCCGCGGGTGCGCACCGTGCCCAACCCCACCGGCCGCACCCCCGCCGGCCTCAACGCGGCCATCGCGGCCTCCCGCCACCCGGTCGTGGTGCGGGTGGACGGGCACGGGATGCTCTCGCCGGACTACATCGCGACCGCCGTGCGGCTGCTGGAGGAGACCGGCGCGGCCAACGTCGGGGGCATCATGCACGCCGAGGGCGAGAACGACTGGGAGAAGGCCGTGGCGGCCGCCATGACCTCCAGGATCGGGGTGGGGAACGCGGCCTTCCACACCGGCGGCGAGGCGGGCGAGGCCGAGACGGTCTACCTGGGCGTCTTCCGCCGCGAGGTGCTGGAGCGGCAGGGCGGCTACAACGAGGAGTTCATCCGGGCGCAGGACTGGGAGCTGAACTTCCGCATCCGCCAGGACGGCGGGCTGATCTGGTTCTCGCCCGAACTGCTGGTCTCCTACCGCCCCCGGCCCAGCGTCCGCGCGCTGGCCAAGCAGTACCGCAACTACGGCCGCTGGCGCCATGTGGTGGCCCGCTACCACTCGGGCTCGATCAATCTGCGCTACCTGGCGCCACCGGCGGCCGTACTGGCCATCGGGGCGGGACTGGTGGCGGGCGCGCTGGTCACGCCGTGGGCCCTGGTCGTCCCGGGCGGCTACCTGGCGGCCATCACCGCGGGTTCGGTCCCGGCGGGCAGGGGGCTGCCGTTCGGGGCGCGGGTGCGCATCCCGCTGGCGCTGGCCACCATGCACATGTCCTGGGGCTGGGGCTTCCTGACGAGTCCCAGGAAGCTGGCGGAGAAGGTGAGGGCCAGCCGCCGGGAGCCGGTGACGGCCGGCGGCTGACCGGGGTCCGCCCCACACACCACGGGCCGCGCCCCCGTTCCCCGGGGGCGCGGCCCGTTCCCGTCCTCCCGCTCCCTCCCGTCCCGCCGGGGGTGTGAGGTCACCGGGTCACCGGATCACCAGGTGTGGGCGGGGTTGACGTTCATGCACTTCTCCTCGTCGCCGTTGAGCGCGTTCGCGCTCTCGGGGGCACCGCGCTTGTCCTCCTCCTCGGGGGCGGGCCGCCCGGGGTAGGCGTTCCCCTCCCGCCAGTCGGCGCCGATCACCACGGTGACCTGCTCGACCCCGGCGGACTGGCGTGCGGAGCGCTCGGGCAGACCGAGGGCCTTGGCCACGGCCAGGGCGTCACCGCGCAGGTCCCCGCTCGGGTAGGACACGGTGGTGTCGGCCTGGGGGGCCTCCTCCGCGTCGGTTTCGGCCCGGTCGAAGCCGAGCCGCCGCAGCTCCTCGGCGATGGCGCCCGCGCGGCCGTTGACGGGGCCGAGGGTGACGGTGCGGGTGCCGTTGCGGACCTGCACCGGGATCTCGCCGGCCGGAGCGGCGGGGTCGGAGGTCTTCTTCTCCTTCCTGGGCTCGTCCTTGCCGTCGAGGGCGATGTCGTCCCGGATGAGGGAGAAGACCTTCTCGGCGTCGCCGGGCTTGGGCACCACGTAGCTGCCGCCGTCGGAGTACTCCCACGGCATGGTGACCATGGTGATCCGCTCGGTGGGGACCTGTTTGAGTTCGTTGCCCAGGTCGTAGAGGTCCTTGACGCCCTCGATGCCGTCGTCGACGGTGAGCGCCTTGGTGGCGGCCTCGGCGAGCGACCTGAGCTTGCCCGGGTCGGTGAGTTTGGTGCCCGACTTCAGCTGGCGCACCATCGAGTTCATATACATGTGCTGGGCCCGCGCCCGGCCGATGTCGCTGCCGTCCCCGAAACCGTGCCGGGTGCGCAGCCACTGCAGGGCCTGCTCGCCGCGGACGGTGGTCTCGCCCTTCTCCAGGCGCAGACCGGACCTGCTGTCGTGGACGTTGGCGTCCACGCAGACCGGGACGCCGCCCACCGCGTCGGCCATGTCCACCACACCCGCGAAGTCGATCATCATGAAGTGGTCGACGGGGACGCCGGTCAGCTCCATCCAGGTGGCGACCGTGCAGCCGGGACCGCCGTACTGGAGGCTGGAGTTGATCCTGCCGGTGCTCTGCGGGTGGACCGTGCCGTCCTCGGGGTCGGTGCACTCGGGGATGGTCACCTTGGTGTCCCGGGGGACGCTGAGCACCGAGATGCTGTCGCGGTCGGCCGAGAGGTGCAGCAGCATCTGGACGTCGGCGAGCGGCTTGCGCCCCACATCGCCCCGGGAGCCGCCGAGTTCGAGGTTCCGCTCGGAGTTACGGCTGTCGGAGCCCAGCAGCAGGATGTTGAGGGGGGTGCGGCCCTCCGCGTTCTGCCGGTGCTTGAGCTGGTTGTCGCCGAGGGTGAGGGGCTTCCTGGTGAGGTTTTCGTTGAGGTGCTCGTAGTAGAGGTAGCCGGCGCCCGCCGTGCCGAGTATCAGCACGGACAGGGAGAGCGCCGTCCAGCGCAGCACCCGCCTGCCGCGGCCCGCCGGCCGCTTCGGACCACCGGCGAGGCGGCCCGGGCCGGACGCGGGCGTCGCGTCCCCGGGGCCGCCGGCCCCGCCCTCCCGGCTCTCCCCGGACCTCACGGACCCCTCCGGTTCCCCGGATGCGTCCGGCTCGTCGTACATGCTGTCGTTCCAGCCGAAGTCCTCCGGCCGAGGGGCGCGTTCGTGTGCGTCCTTCCCCCCTGCGGTGCGCTGCCCCAACGGGCCCTCTCCCTACGACTCGGCCCGTGCGCGGAAGCGGCGCGCGGGAATCACTTGGCGCATATCTTCTCGTCGGCTTCCACTTTCCCGAGGTCCTCCGGAGCCTTCGCCGGGGCGGCGATGGGGACGCCGGCCTCCTTGAAGTCGGCGCCGAGCGTCAGCACCATCGGTTCCATCGGCCCGGCGTCCACGGAGCCGGGCTTCAGGGCCGAGGCGGGCAGTCCCATGATGTCGGCGAGCTTGCGGGCCTGGTCGGCCTGGTTGGGCCCGTACTCCAGGGTCGTTTTGTCGAGCTGCTCGGGCGCGTTGCCGCCGTTGCTGGACTTCAGCACGCTCTGGGTGTTCTGCAGCCAGGTGAGCGTCGTCTGCGCGGCCCCGGCGATCTCCCCGCCGTTGAGGATCTCCACGCGTACGTCGGAGGCCGCGGCCCGCTCGCCCTTGAGCAGCGCCTCCTGCTCCTTCTTGGCCTTGTCCTTGGCGGCCTTCTCCTTCTTCTCCACCTCGGTGAAGGAGACGTCCTCGCGCAGCATCGCGAAGACCTGGGCGGCCTTGGGCTGCTCGAGGACGACCGTGGCCCTGATCTTCTCCGCGGGGTTGTCCTTGACCGGGACCGTCAGGAAGGAGATGTTCTTGGTCTTGATGCCGCTGAGCTCCCTGCCCAGGTCGCTCAGCTTCTTGATGGTGCCTATGCCGGTGTCGACGGTGAGCGCGTTGGTGGCCGCTTCCGCCAGGTCCCACAGCTTGCCCGGGTCGGTGAGGGTGTCGTTCGACTTGAACTGGCGGATCATCGAACTCAGGAACTGCTGCTGGACCTTGATGCGGTCCAGGTCGCCCTTGTTCCCGAAGCTGCCGCGGGTGCGGACGAAGGCCAGGGCCTGCTCGCCCTCGACGACGCTCTCGCCGGCGGGGAGTTTGAGGTGGGACTTGGGGTCGTCGACCGGTTTCTCCAGGCAGACCGGGACACCGCCGACCGCGGTGGTCAGGGTCTTGACGGCGTTGAAGTCCGCCATCATGAAGTGGTGGACGTCCAGCCCGGTCATCTCCTTGACGGTGCGCATGGTGCAGCCCGGGTCCCGGCCCTCCTGGCCGAGGCTGGTGTTGAACCGGGCGTTCTGCTCACCCGGGATGACCTCGGTGCTGCCGTCATCGTGCTTGGTGGGGCAGTCGGGGATGTCGGTCTTCAGGTCCCGGGGGATGCTCATCACGGTCGCGTTGGTGCGGTCCGCCGAGACGTGGAAGAGGAACGTGGTGTCGGCGTGGCCGGGGCTGTTCTTGTCGCCGTAACCCTCGTTGCCCTTACCGGTGCGCTTGTCGGTGCCGATCAGCAGGATGTTGAGCGGACCGTCGCTGCCGAAGCCCCCCTCGGCGGCGTCACCGACGTCGACGGTGTCGATGTTGCTGTTGAAGTGCTCGTAGGCGAGGTAGGCGGCGACGGCGGTGCCGGTGACCATGAAGGCCGTCACCCCGCCCGTCCACAACAGCACCTTCCTCTTCACGGACTTCTTCGGCCTGGCCTTGCGCCGCGAGGCCGCTCTGCCGCCCGCGGCCTGGCGTGCGGCCGCTCGGCCGCCGGCCGCCCTGCGCGCCGCGGCCCGTCCGGCCGGCTTCTTGGCGTCCGCCGCGCCGTTCTTCACGCCGTCCCCCGGCGTACCGTCGCCCTCCGGACGCCGCCTGCGCTGCCGGGGCACCTCGCCCTGCGGCGTGGCCGTCCGCCGTCCGGCGCGGGGCGCGGCCCCGCCGGACGGCGGGGACGGGCGGGGGGAGGGGGACGGTCGCGCAGCGGGGGCCGACGGTCGCAGCTTGTAGTCGCCCGTCTCCGGGTCGAACACCCACTGGTCTGCGGGATCGATGTCACCCGCCCGCCCACGGCTTTGCGCGTCCACGGTTGCCTGAGTCCTCCGTCGTGCCACGCAGCGCCTTCCCTGCCAGGCATCAAGGCGCTCGGTCGGTCTCCAGTGGTGCGCAGCGTTCATGGGCGAGCGCACCGGATTGCTCACACTATCTGCCGCGGCCCGGTGTCAAGCACCCCTGCAGGCAGGTTACTTTCCTCCTCAAACAGACATTCCATTCCAATCCCTTAAGTGGTTCCCTGTGCTGTTTCTCTCGCGTTCTCCCGCGCTCCGGCACGCCCGCGCTCATCCGCACAGGCCCTCGGTGGCGCCGTCCGCGGACTCCCCGACGGACGGGGAAGCGGACGGAGGGCCGGTGGGCGAACCGGTGGGCGAGCTGCCCGGCTCCGGCGCCCCGGTCCCGGCGTCCGAAGCGGGGATCCCGCCCCCGCCGGACGGCCCACCGGAGGGGGAGCCGGAAGGCGGCGCCCCCTCCTCCGGCACCGGCCGGTCCTCGCGCAGCGCGTCGAACAGCAGGTCCGCGTCCGGCTGCACCAGTTCGTCGCGGTTGGGGTTGTAGGTGTACGGCTGCCGGGGCACGGTCATGAACCGCACCCGCCCCTCGGGTATGCCGCGGACGCCGCTGACCAGGTCGTACAGCTCGGAGAGGGAGTCCAGTCCGGGATCGGCCGTGAGCGACGACGTCACCGCGTCCAGCACCCGGTAGAGCTCGGCCGGGTCGGTCAGGAGCCCGTCGTCGCGCACCTGGCTCAGCATGGTGGCCAGGAACTGCTGCTGCCGCTCCATCCGCTGGGTGTCGCTGCCGTCGCCGATGCCCTTGCGGGCGCGCACGTAGCCGAGGGCCTGCTCGCCGTCGAGCCGCTGGGGGCCGGCGTCCAGGACGAGGTGGGCGTCGGGGTCGTTCACGGGCTCGGTCAGGCACACCTCGACGCCGCCGACGGCGTCCACCAGCTTCTCGAAGCCGGTGAAGTCCACGATCAGATGGTGGTCCACGCGGATGCCGGTCAGGTTCTCGACGGTGCGGATCGTGCAGGCCGCCCCGCCCATCTCGTAGGCCCAGTTGAACTGCGCGAACAGCGGCCCGGAGGTCGTGCCGTCGGGCCCGGGGCACTCGGGTATGTCCACCATCAGGTCACGCGGTATCGACACCCCGGTGGCGCTGGAGCGGTCGGCGGACAGGTGGAGCAGGATCGTGGTGTCGGAGCGCTGGGTGCCGCTGTCCCGCCCGTACCTGCCGTTGTCGCCGCTGCGGTCGTCGGAGCCGATGAGCAGGATGTTCTCCGCTTCGTGCACGACCGAGGCGGGGCGTTCCCGGTCGAAGCGCCGCAGCTGGTCGACGGCCTCGGCGTCGGTGCGGATGTTGCCGTCGAGCCTGTTGTAGAGGGCCCAGGCAGCGCCGCCCGCCGCGAGTACGGCGAGCGACGCGCCCAGCGCGGCCCAGCGCAGCCACCGGCGGCGGGGCCGGGGCGGCGGGTGGGGAAGGCCGGTCTGCTGCGCGTCCTCGGGTCCGGTCACGTATGTGTTCATCCCTCAGCGGTCGGCGGCGGTTCGCGCACAGCCGTGCGGTCGCCGGTCCTCTGTACAGACACCCGGGAGGGGCCGTTGGTTGTATCGGAGGGAGGGAAAAACTCCGCGCGACCGGAAGCCGTGGGGGATGTGCCCGGCTATGGGGTGGGTTCCGGGGCCGGACGGGCGGGCGCGCCCGACGGTGGGTCAGACGGCCGTGTGGGTGATGCGCTCGCTCCGCCCGCGCTCCTCCAGCCCCGCCGCGTCCAGGCGGTCCGGGTGGCGGCAGAGTACGACCGAGCCCCCGGCGGCCAGCGGGGCGAACAGCCCGGCGGACAGCCCCTCCCAGGTGCTGTACGGCAGTCCCGACAGCAGACGCGCGCCGGGGCCGAGTCCGCGCGCCGCGGCGTCGGCGCGGGCGCGTTCGACGATCTGCGCACCGGTCAGCTCCCGGCCGCCGACGGCCAGCGCGGGCGCGTCCGGGTCGACGGGGGAGAAGGGTGCGAAGTGATCGCCCTGGCCCGGCACCTCGACGGCGTAGTCGGTGAAGCCCTCGGGCGGCCGGGGGAAGCGGCCGCCCAGGGGGCGCAGGCTGAGCGCGATGCGCTCGCCGGTGCAGGCGCGGGCCGCCTCCAGGGTGTCCGGGCCGCTGACGACGAGGTCGGCGGACGCGGCGAGGGAGGAGACCGGGTCCGCGCCGGCCGTGCCCGAGGCGCCGGCGGCGTCGGCGGGCAGTTCGGCGACGACTCCGGTGGAGGAGCAGGCCAGCAGCCAGACCGCGGTCTGCCAGTGGGCGGGCAGCAGCAGCGCGAGCCGGTCGCCGGGCTCGGCGGACAGTTCGCCCTGCAGGAGGTTGGCCGTCTTCGCCACCCAATTGGCGAGGGTGGCGACGGAGAGTTCGACGCGCTCGCCGGTCGCGTCGTCGTAGAAGGTCACCAGCGGGCGGGCGGCGTCCGCGGCGAGCGCGGATCGCAGCAGGTCGGCAGGGGTGCGATCGGTGGTGTTCATCGGCGCCAGGGTACGCGGGCCGCCGCTCGGGGGCGCCGGAACGGGGGTGCCCGCGATGCCCGGTGAGCGCGACTCAGGGCGACCGGGTGTCAGCTCCCCGTTAGACAGCCGTACCCCCTGTGTCCAATATCAGATTTATGCGTGCATTCATTGCGTCATCGATCGGCGTCGCGTGCGCAGCGGCCGCGGTGCTGCCGCTGACCGCGCCCGGCGGCCTGGCGAACAGCGCCTCCGCGGCCCCCGCGCCCGCTTCCGAGTCCGTGGCGGCCCCCCGGCTGCCCGGCAGCACCCAGTCGCTGCCGCTCGTCCCCCTCACCCCGCCGCCCACGACCACCCCGCCCGGCTCGTCCGACTCGGTGTCCCTCGGCCTCCCGGCCCGAGAGGTCGAACCCTTCTCGCTGCTCGGCGTGGTCTGGGACGACCCGGAGGAGGAACCGCACGGCCGGATCCAGGTGCGCACCAAGTCCGCGGCCACCGGCGAGTGGTCGTCCTGGCAGGACCTGGAGACCCACGCCGACCGGCCCGACCCGGATTCGGCCGAGTCCCGCGGGGACGAGGTGCGCGGAGCGACGGCACCGCTGTGGGTGGGCGACTCCAACGGCGTACAGGCCCGCGTACTGCCGGAGGAGGGCGCCTCCGGGACGCACCGGCTGCCCGAGGGGCTGCGCCTGGACCTGGTCCACCCCGGCGACGACCCCGCCGCCGAGCCGGGGAAGGAGAACCCCGCGGGCGAGGCGAACTCCGCGCTCGCCCCGGCCGGAGCCCTGGAGATCCCGGCTCTGGACCGGCAGGGGGCCGGCGAGGACCTGCTCGCGGTACGGGCCCCGGGGCAGGCCGGGCAGGCCGGCCGGACCGAACAGGCGGGCACTGGCGAGCAGTCGGGGACCACCGCCGACGCCCCCATCGGCCCCCGGCCCGGCATCGTCACCCGCAAGGGGTGGGGGGCCGACGAGCGGCTGCGCGGACCGTTCCTCTACACCAAGACGGTCAGAATGGCCTTCGTCCACCACACGGCGATGAGCAACGACTACTCGTGCGGCCAGTCCGCCTCCATCATCCGGGGCATCTACCGCTACCACGTCCAGAGCAACGGCTGGCGGGACGTCGGCTACAACTTCTTCGTCGACAAGTGCGGCAAGATCTACGAGGGCCGCGCCGGCGGCGTGGCCAACCCGGTGATGGGAGCCCACACCTACGGCTTCAACCACGACAGCACCGGCATCGCCGTCCTCGGCTCGTACAACAGCACCAACCCCTCCACGGCCGCGGTGGACGCCGTCTCCAAGCTCGTCGCCTGGAAGCTGGGTCTGCACGGCGTCGACCCGCGCGGCACCACCGCCATGACCTCCGGCGGCGGCAAGTACCCCAAGGGCACCACCGTCAGGCTCCACACCGTCTCCGGACACCGGGACGGCTACGTCACCGGCTGCCCGGGCGACCGGCTCTACTCCAGGCTGGGCACCATCCGGGCCACCGCGGCCCGGCTGCAGGGCAGGTAGCGGCAGCGGCGCGGGCCGCGCCGGCCCGCGCCGGCCCGCGCCACCCGCGACGCCGGCGCGGCCCCGGCCTCGGCGGCCGCCGCACCGGGGACCGCCGCACCGGGGACCGTGCCGGCCGGGCCGCCTACACTGGCCCGGCCACCAGGCACGGTCCCCAGCAGGAAGCAGAGAAGAACCGGTGACAGAAGCGATCCTCCTCGTCGGGGGCAGGGGAACCCGGCTGCGGCCGCTGACGGTCCACACCCCCAAGCCCATGGTCCCGGCGGCGGGAGTCCCCTTCCTCACCCACCAGTTGGCCCGTGCCCGCGCGGCCGGGGTCGAGCACGTCGTACTCGCCACCTCCTACCTGGCCGAGGTCTTCGAGCCGTACTTCGGCGACGGCTCGGACCTGGGGCTCCACCTGGAGTACGTCACCGAGGAGGAGCCGCTGGGCACCGGCGGGGCCATCCGCAACGTCGCCTCCCGGCTCCACTGCGGCCCCGGCGACCCGGTGCTGGTCTTCAACGGCGACATCCTCACCGGCCTCGACATCCGCGCCCTGGTGGAGACCCACACCTCCTCCGGAGCCGACGTCTCCCTCCATCTGACGAAGGTCGCGGACCCGCGCGCCTTCGGCCTGGTCCCCACCGACGCCGACGGCCGGGTCACCGCCTTCCTGGAGAAGCCGCAGACCCCCGAGGAGATCGTCACCGACCAGATCAACGCGGGCGCGTACGTCTTCGACCGGTCGGTGATCGACGCCATCCCCGCCGGCCGCCCGGTCTCCGTCGAGCGCGAGACCTTCCCCGGGCTGCTCGCCGAAGGCGCCCATCTGCAGGGCATGGTCGACTCCACCTACTGGCTCGACCTCGGCACCCCGCAGGCCTTCGTCCGCGGCTCGGCCGATCTGGTGCTCGGCCACGCGCCCTCCCCGGCCGTGCCCGGCCGCCGCGGCGAGCGGCTGGTGCTGGACGGTGCGGAGGTGGCCTCCGGCGCCAAACTGACCGGCGGTACGGCGGTCGGCGCGGGCGCGGTGATCGCGGAGGGGGCCCAGGTGCACGGCAGCACGGTGCTGGACGGCGCGGTCGTCGGCCCGGGCGCCGTCGTGCGCGACTCGCTCGTCGGCACGGGGGCGCGCATAGGGGCGCGTACGGTGTTGGAGGGCGCGGTCATCGGAGACGGTGCGGTCGTCGGCGAGGACAACGAACTGCGCGACGGCATCCGGGTGTGGTGCGGCGCCCGCCTGGGGGCGGGCTCGGTCCGCTTCTCCTCCGACTGCTGACCCGGAGCGCCGAACCGTGACCGATTCCGACCTCGACGGCCTCACCGGCCTCGACGACCCCGCCCCCGGATCCGGCCCCCGTCCCGGCCCCGCCCCGGCCGTCCGCCGCTGGGCCCCGCCGCGGCCGTTCGGGCCGCACGACCTGCGCCGCAATCTGCGGGTGCTCCAGCGCGGTCCGTACGACCCCGCCTACCGGGCGGTCGGCGGCGCGGTCTGGCGGGCCACCCGGACCCCCCTGGGCCCGGCCACGCTGCGCGTCGCGCCGGACGCGGGCGCGGGCGAGGTGGTGGGCGAGGCGTGGGGGCCGGGCGCCGAGTGGATCCTCGACCGCCTCCCGGCGCTGCTCGGCGCGGACGACGACCCGTCGGCCTTCGTCCCCCGCCACCGGCTCGTGGCGGAGGCGCACCGCCGCCACCCCGGACTGCGGCTGGTGCGCACCGGGCTGGTGCTGGAGTCGCTGATCCCCTCGATCCTGGAGCAGAAGGTCACCACGGACGAGGCGTACCGCGCCTGGCGGCTGCTGCTGCGCCGCCACGGCGAGCCCGCGCCGGGCCCGGCCGGCCGGCTGCCGGAGCACATGTACGTGATGCCCGGGCCGCGCACCTGGGCGCTGATCCCCTCCTGGGAGTGGCACCGGGCCGGGGTGGACAGCAAGCGCTCCTCGGCGATCCTGCGCGCGGTGGCGCGCGCCCGGCGCATGGAGGAGGCCGCGCGCATGGACCCGGCCGCGGCGGTGACCCGCCTGACGGCGATCCCGGGCATCGGCCCGTGGACGGCGGCCGAGACCCTCCAGCGCGTCAGCGGCGCGGCGGACGCGGTGACGGTCGGCGACCTGCACCTGCCGGGGATCGTGGTCCACGCCCTCACCGGCGCACGCGACGGTGACGACGCGCGGATGCTGGAACTGCTCGCCCCCTACGCGGGCCAGCGCCACCGCGCCACACGGCTGATCCTGGCCACCGGCCGCACCCCGCCCCGCCGTGCGCCGCGCTTCCCGCGCGGCGACATCGCACGCCTGTGACCGCTTCCGCTCCCGGGCCCCCGACCGTGTCCGGGGCCGCGCGTCAGCGGACGACGGTGAAGTCCTCCGCCCGCCGCGGCGGGCGCGCCTTCGGCGGGACGGCGGGACGGCCCACGGCCACCGCGCCCATCGGGTCCCAGCCGCCGGGCAGGTCCAGCACCTCGCGCACCACGTCGCGGCAGAACATGGTGGACGACACCCACGCCGACCCCAGCCCCTCGCCCGCCAGGGCGACCAGCAGGTTCTGCACCCCGGCCCCGGCGGCGACCACGAACATCTCGCGCTCGGCGGCCGAGCGCCGCGCGTCCGGGTAGTCGTGCGCTCCCTCGGTCACCAGGCACGGCACCACCAGATACGGCGCGTTCCGCAGCACGTCCCCGCGCCGGATCCGCTTCGCGACGCTCTCCTCGCTCCTGCCGTCGGCACGCAGATCGGCGATCCACGCCTCCCGCATGGCGTCCAGCAGCCGGGTGCGCGAGGCGGCCGACTCCAGCAGGACGAAGCGCCACGGCGTGGTGTGGTGGGGCGCCGGGGCCGTGACCGCCGCGGCCACCGCCCGCCGCACCGCCTCGCCGTCCACCGGCTCGCCGGTGAACTCCCGCACGGTGCGCCGCAGCGTCACCGCCTCGCGCACGGCCTCGGAGGCGCCCAGGCGGAACATGTCGTCGGCGGCCTGTCGGACCAGCGCCCGCGCTCCGGCGTCCCCGGTCCCCCCGCTCTCCCCGGGGGAGTCCCACAGCACGTGCTGCGGCAGGCCCCGCACCACCGCGACCGGCAGCCCGTCGGCCTTGCCCTTCACCAGCTCCCCGGCCCCGGCCAGTTCGTCGCCGACGGCCGTGACCGTCACGCCCAGCGGGTTGCCGTACATGTCCGTGCCGCCGCGCAGGTCCTGAAGGACCCGGATCCCGGCGGCGCCGATGGCGACGTCGGTCTGCCCCACGCGCCACGGCCGCCCGAAGGTGTCGGTGACCACGACCCCGACCGTCACGCCCAGCAGTTCCCGCAGGCCCTCGCGGATCCGGCGCGCGGAGGCGTCCGGGTTCTCGGGCAGCAGCAGCACCGTCCCGGCCGGGGTGTTGGAGGCGTCCACACCGGCGGCCGCCATCACGAAGCCGTGCCGGCTCTCGACGATCCGCGCCGGGCCGCGCCGGGCGACCACCCGTACGGTCTCGGCGTCGATCGCGGCCTCCCGGTCGGCGGCCTCGGCCACCCGTCCCTCGGCCTTGCTGACGATCTTCGACGTCACCACCAGCACGTCGCCGTGGGCCAGACCGGGCAGGCCCGGGGCGGTGGCCGCGTCCGCGATCAGCTTCACCAGATCGTCGCCGGGCCGCACCTCGGGAATCCCCGGCAGCGCCCACACCCGGTACGCCGGGGGAGTGTCCGCGCCGGTCACATCCGCACCTCCTCGGCGAGGGCGAGCGCCTCGCGCGCCATCCGCGCGGTGGCCTCGACGTCCGTCATCAGCAGCGGCACGGCCCGGCAGCGGATGCCCGCCGCCTCCACCTCGGGCACGGCGCCGGAGTCGGCGGTGTCCACCAGCCAGCCGTCCAGCAGCCCGGAACCGTAGTGCCCGGCCACCGCCGCGGCCGTGGTCTCCACCCCGATGGCGGCCAGCATCCTGTCGGCCATCCCGCGCACCGGGGCGCCCCCGATGACGGGGGACAGGCCCACCACCGGCACCCCGGCGCCGGCGATCGCCTCGCGGACGCCGGGCACGGCGAGGATGGTGCCGATGCTGACCACGGGGTTGGAGGGTGGGAAGAGGACCACGTCCGCCTCCCCGAGGGCCTCCAGCACGCCCGGAGCCGGCTTGGCCTGCTCGGCGCCCACCGGGATCACCGCCTGCGCGGGCACCGACGCCCGCAGCCGCACCCAGTACTCCTGGAAGTGCACGGCCTTGCGGCCGCCGTCCTCGGCCTCGATCACCACATGGGTCTCGACCCGGTCGTCGGTCATCGGCAGCAGCCGCACCCCCGGCCGCCAGCGCGCGCACAGCGCCTCGGTGACGGCGCTGAGCGGATAGCCCGCGCCGATCATCTGGGTGCGCACGATGTGGGTGGCGAAGTCGCGGTCGCCCAGGCCGAACCAGTCGGGGCCGACACCGTACGCCGCCAGCTCCTCCTTCACGGTGAAGGTCTCGTCCGCGCGGCCCCAGCCCTGCTCCTCGTGGATGCCGCCTCCCAGGGTGTACATCACCGTGTCGAGGTCCGGGCAGACCTTCAGGCCGAACAGGTGGATGTCGTCGCCGGTGTTGCCGACGACCGTGATCTCGGCGTCGGGTGCGGCCTCCTTCAGTCCACGCAGGAATCGGGCACCACCGATGCCCCCGGCCAGAACCACAATGCGCTGCATGCGGACAGTCTCTCAGTCCGGAGCCGCTCCGGCGGGGCGGGGCGTCAGCCCGGCAGCGGACTGCGGGGCGCCTTCGCGCCACGCTCCGCCGGGGCGCACGAGAAGGCGTGCGGGGCGTGCATCGGCATCTCGGTGAGGCCGGGGAAGTACACATGCAGGCTGACGGCCGGCTCCAGGGCGTCGTTGACGACCTCGTGGACGTGGCCGGGCGCGAACACCCGCTGTGCGCCGGCGCCCAGCGCGCGCTCCCCGCCCGCGGTCCGCTCGGTCAGCTCGCCGTCCAGGACGGTGAGGACCCCGGAGGAGGGGCCGTGGCCGTGCGGTCCGCTGCCCTGGCCCGGCACCCAGCTCAGCAGCCAGACCTCGTAGCCGGGCCCGGTGCGCAGCCGGTGGTACCAGCGGGTGGTGGCGTCGTACCGCACCAGCGGGGCCCATGCGGCGCGGTCGGCGGCGATCGTACGGGCGAGACCGGCGAACCCGGCGACGGTGGAGGGGTGTTCGGGGACGGGCGGCAGGAGGTGGGGGATGGCGAGCGGGTCGCCGGCGATCTCGACGTCACTGTTCACGGCGGGAAGTTCCTCAGGGGCGCGGTGGGAGGGGGGGAGGGCGGAGCCCGGGGAGGGCACGGGGCCGGGGAGGGGAGGCGGAAGGGGGAGAGGAGGGCGGGGCCGGGGCGGAGGGGTGCTTCCGCGTCACCGGCCGGCCACCGGTGGTCCCGGCCGTCCCGGCGGCTCGGTGCGCCTCGGAACGACGGAGCCCGGGAAGGCCGCGGAGCCCGGAAGATCTCAGAGCCCGGGGAGCCTCGGAACCTCGACCCGGAACCTCAACGACGGCAACAGCGACAGCAGGCCCGGGCAGCGCGAAGGGCCCCGCGGTGGCGGGCCGGGCTGAACGAGCGGATCGCTGGCATGACACCAAGGAGAACGGGTACTTCGTCTCGCTGTCAAACGGCCGTCAACCGGACGGCCCGTTTGGCAGGCGGGTTTCACCACTTCCGGTTGCCCGGGCCGGCGAAAGGTTTATGCGCGCCTGGAGCGGACAAGTGGCGCAACATCCGCACACACAAACGTCGTTGTGGATCTGTGATCAGAGTGTGATCGTGGTCGCTTCGGAGTGCGGAGGGCAACGTGGCCGGGCCCGGGCGCGTCCTTCCGGACGGGAGGGGTCGGTTGGGCGAGATGTCCGGTCCGCCTGTCATGGTTTGTGATGATTTAAACACTTAATGCAAGGGTTTGGTTCCGCAGGGTGAATAACGGGCCCAATAGCAGATCTCGGCTTGACTCGCGTGGATGTACACACTTGTAATTTCACTCGTGTCGTTCGGCCGGGATCGATAACGACAGCATCACGGGGACGTAAAGACTGACGAGGGGCGCGCATGACCGAGCTGTTCGAACAACTGCTGGTCGAAGAGGCGGACGAGGAGCTCGGCTGGCAGGAGCGCGCGTTGTGCGCCCAGACCGACCCCGAGTCCTTCTTTCCCGAGAAGGGCGGTTCCACCAGAGAGGCCAAGAAGGTCTGCCTCGCCTGCGAGGTCCGCTCCGAGTGTCTCGAGTACGCCCTCGCCAACGACGAGCGCTTCGGCATCTGGGGCGGCCTGTCGGAGCGTGAACGCCGCCGCCTGAAGAAGGCCGCCGTCTGACGGACCGGCACCGCCCGTCCCCGCCCTCCCGGCGAAAGTCCGCACGGCACCCCGGCCGCGCGGCCTCCTGACGAAGCGGCGCGAACGGCACAAGCCGCGCAAGCTGTGGAAGAAGAGACACAGGGAACCGGCGGACGAAACGGCACAGGACGCCGCACGGACCACAGAGCACCCGATCCGCCCCCGCGCACCGCGCGGGGGCGGATCGTCGCGCGGGCGACCAGTACCCGGGACCCCGGACGCCGGGGCGCGTACAGCCATTAGTGTGGGGAGCCGTCCACGACGCGGCCGCCGAGCGCACGGCACCCGCGTCCAGCACACTTCCAGCAGTCCGACGCAGCAGCCTTCCGGGGGGCGACCCCCGGACCCCGGCCGGAGGGCCCCTACCCCGATGTCCGTGCACAGCCACCCGGCGGCCCAGTACGAGGCGGCCACATCATCGTTCGCCTCGCCACGGCCCGAGACCGCCCCCGGCGGGCCGCCGGAGTTCCCCAGGCACGTCGTCACCGCGGTGCTCGTCTCCCACGACGGCGAGCGCTGGCTGCCCGACGTCCTGGCCGCGATCACCGGTCAGGAGCGGCCGGTACAGGACGTGATCGCCGCCGACACCGGCAGCGCCGACGACTCCGCGCGGCTGGTCGCCGAGGCGCTCGGCCCCGACCGCGTACTGCACCTCGCCCGCCGTACCGGCTTCGGCGCGGCGGTCGGCGAGGCGGCCCGCACCGCGCCCGTCCTCGGCCCCGAGGACCTGCCCTACCTGAAGCGGCCCAGCGGCTGGGACCCGGTCACCCGGACCTGGCGCGACGACGCCTACGACATGCCCGAACTGCCCTACGGCGAACCCGTCCAGTGGCTGTGGCTGCTGCACGACGACTGCGCGCCCGCACCGGACGCCCTCGCCGAGCTGCTCCGCGTCGCCGACGCCGACGAGTCGGCCGCCGTCGTCGGCCCCAAGCTGCGCAGCTGGTACAACCGCCGGCAGCTGCTGGAGGTCGGCGTCTCCATCGCCGACAGCGGCCGGCGCTGGACCGGCCTGGACCGCCGTGAGCAGGACCAGGGCCAGTACGACCAGGTGCGGCAGGTGCTGTCCGTCTCCACCGCCGGCATGCTCATACGGCGCGACGTCTTCGAGCGGCTCGGCGGCTTCGACCGCTACCTGCCGCTGATGCGCGACGACGTGGATCTGTGCTGGCGGGCCCAGGCCGCCGGGTACCGGGTGCTCGTCGCCCCCGACGCCGTGGTCCGGCACGCCGAGGCATCCTCCCGGGAGAGGCGGCCCATCGACTGCGTCGGGCGCTCGGTCGCCGGCCCGCACCGCGTGGACAAGGCGGGCGCGGTCTACACACTGCTCGTCAACACCCCCGGGAAGAAGCTGCCCTGGGTCCTGCTGCGCCTGGTCGTCGGCACCCTGCTGAGGATGCTCGCCTATCTGGTCGGCAAGGTGCCCGGGCAGGCGCTCGACGAGTTCAGGGGGCTCATGGGCACCCTCCTGCGCCCCGAGCGCGTCCTCGCCGCCCGGCGCGGGCGCGGCAGACCCGCGGTGGCGCACTCGGAGCTGCGCCCCCTCTTCCCGCCCCCGGGCGCGACCGTACGCGCCACCGCCGAGCAGGTGGCGGGCAGCCTCGCCCGGCGCTCCGACCCCGACGCCTCCTCCGGCGCGCGGCACGGCGCCGTCGAGACCGGGCCCGGCGACGACGACGCCGACTTCCTGGAGGTCGAGCAGTTCGCCCGGCTGAAGCGGATCGCCCGCAAGCCGGGGCCCGTTCTCTTCGCCGTGCTCCTTCTGGCCTCCCTGGTGGCCTGCCGGGACCTGCTGGGCGGCGGGGCGCTGGCGGGCGGCGCACTGCTGCCCGCGCCCGGTTCCGCCGCCGAGCTGTGGTCGCGCCACCTGGAGATCTGGCAGCCGGTCGGCACCGGCGCCGCCGAGTCCGCACCGCCGTACCTGGCGGTCCTCGCCACGCTCGCCACCGTCTTCCTCGGCAGCACCGGCTTCACCCTCACCCTGCTGCTGGTCTGCTCGGTGCCGCTGGCCGGGCTCACCGCCTACTTCGCCTCCCGGCCGCTGGTCGGCTCCCGGCTGCTGCGCGCCTGGGGCGCGGTCGCCTACGCCTTCCTGCCCGCCGTCACCGGTGCCCTGGCGGGCGGCCGGCTCGGCACCGCCGTACTCGCGATCGTCCTGCCGCTGATGGCCCGGGCCGCCGTCGCGGCCTCGGGGCTGCGGACGGCCGGGGACGACCGGCCGGGCTGGCGCCCCGTGTGGGCCCTGACGCTGCTGCTCACCCTCACCACCGCCTTCACCCCGGTCGTCTGGCCGGTCACCGTCGTACTCGCGCTGACCGTGCTGGCCCTGCGGGCACGGCAGCGCGTCCACACCGGGGCGTACGCCCTCCGCGCCGCCGTACTGCTGGCGGTGCCGATGGTGCTGCTGGCGCCGTGGTCGCTGGAACTGCTCACCGGGCCCTCGGCCTTCCTGCGCGAGGCGGGGCTGCCCTACGGCGAGGGCGGCGCCTCCGCCACCGGACTGCTGACCCTCGACCCCGGCGGGCCCGGGACGGTGGGCGGGCTGCTCTTCGCCGGCGTCGTGCTCGCCGCCCTCGCCGCGCTGCTGCGCTCCGAGCGGCGCACCGCGATCCTGGCAGCCTGGGCCACCGCCCTGACCGGCCTGCTCTTCGCCGCGCTCACCGGCGGCTCCGGCTGGGCCGGGCCCGCCACCCTCGTCTACGGCCTGGGCCTGCTGGCCGCGGCCGTACTCGGCGCCGAGGGCGCACGCGGCCGGGTCGCGGCCCAGAGCTTCGGCTGGCGGCAGCCGGTCGCGGCCCTGATCGCCCTCGCCGCCGCCGTGGCGCCCCTGGTGGCCGCCGCGGTCTGGACGGCGGCCGGCGCCGACGGGCCGCTGTCGCGGCGCAGCCCGGTGCAGGTCCCGGCGTTCGTCGCCGAGGAGAGCGGCACCCGGGACCGGCCGCGCACCCTCGTCCTCGGCGGGGAGAGCGGCGGCGGGAACGCCGGGGACGGCACCTCCTCCGCGGCGGCCCGGGTCCCGTACACCCTCGTCCGGGGGGCCGGCGCCCGGCTGGGCGACGGCGACACGGCCCGCGCGGTCGGGGGCGACCGGCGGCTGGACGAGGTCGTCGCCAATCTGGTCGCGGGCTCCGGCGCCGACCAGGCCGAGCAGCTCGGCGGCTACGCCGTCCGCTACGTCCTGGTGCGCGACGGGGCGCCCCGCGAGATGAGCGCGGTGCTGGACGCGACACCGGGCCTGTCCCGGCTCAGCCAGGAGGACGGCAGCGCGCTGTGGCGGGTGGACGCCCAGGTCGCCCGGATCACCATCGTCCCGCCCGAGGGGAAGGGCGGCGCGGCGGCCGAGCCGGTGACCGTGGCGGCCGGGCCGGTCGAGGCGCGCGCCGACGTTCCCGCCGGACCTGCCGGGCGGGTGCTGCGGGTCGCCGACGCCGCCGACCCCGGCTGGCGGGCCACGCTGGACGGGCGCCCGCTGAAGCCCGTCACCGTGGACGGCTGGGCGCAGGGCTTCGAACTGCCCGACCGGGGCGGCCGGCTGGAGCTGGGCCACGAGACCCCCGTGACGCACACCGCATGGGTGTGGGCGCAGGGCCTGCTGATGCTGGTGGTGCTGGTCATGGCACTGCCGGGACGCCGCCGGGAGATCGACGACGACCTGCCCGAGACGGCCGAGACGGTGCCGGCCCAGCCGGTGGAGGGCGAGGGCCGGAGGGCCCGCAGGCTGCGCGCGGCGCAGGAGGCGGCGGACGGTCCGCCACCGGGGGCCGCACCGGGGCCCGAGCCGGAACCGGCGCCCGGTCCGGGGTACGAGCCGGCCCCGCAGCCCCAGCCCTCGTACGCGCAGCCGCAGCAGCAGGGCTGGGACGGCTGGGACGGGCAGCGGTACGAGCAGCACGCCGGCCAGGGCGACCCGTACGCGCGGGGCGGGCAGCCCCGGCCCCCGTACGGCGGCACCTACGAGGACGGCACCTACGAGGACGGCACCTACGAGGACGGCACCTACGGGAGCGGCGCGTACGGCGACACCTACGACGGCGGCTCGTACGGCCACGGCGCCCAGGACGGCACGACGTACGGCGACAGGAGCGACCGCGCATGAACCGCACCGCCTACTCCCTGATCGGCGTGGTCGCCGCGCTGGCCGCCGTCACCGGCGTCGCGGCGCTGACCACCCCCTCCGGTGAGCCCGCCGCCGGCCCCGCCGCCGTCCGGCTCCCCGTGGAACGCTCCACGCTGGTGTGCCCGCAGCCGGCCTCCTCGGAGGTGGGCGAGACCACGTACACGGCCTACACCCCCAAGGGCGGCACCGAGCGGAAGGAGAGCGCGAGGAGCGCGGGGAGCGGTGCCGGGCTGCTGCCGGCCGGGGGCACCCTGGAAGGCGGCGGACGCGGCGGCGGGGACGGCAAGAAGGCAGACGAGCCCGACCCCGTCGTCCCCCTGGAGAAGCCCGGTGTCCCGGCCACCGCCGAGGCGGACAGCAGCGGCTCGCCCGCGCTGACCGGCTCGGCCGACGGAAGCCTCGCCCCCGGCTGGACGGTCCAGCAGACCACCCTCGTCACCGCCGGCACCGGCCGCGGGCTGCTGGGCGTGTCCTGCACGGTGCCCGGCACCGAGTTCTGGTTCCCCGGCGCGAGCACCGCGAAGTCGCGCCACGACTACATCCACCTGACCAACCCCGACGACGCCCCGGCCGTGGTCGACCTGGAGCTGTACGGCAAGGACGGCTCGGTGAAGACCGAGAGCGGCGAGGGCCTCAACGTCCCCGGCCGCTCCACGGTCCCCGTGCTGCTCTCCACGCTCTCGCGCGAGCCGGTCACCAACGTGGTCCTGCACGTGGTGGCGCGCAGCGGCCGGATCGGGGCCCAGGTGCAGTCGCTCGACGAGAAGCTCGGCGGCGACTGGCTGCCGGCCTCCGCCGACTCCCGCGGCACCCTGGTCCTGCCCGGCATCCCGGCCGACGCCACCGCCGTACGCCTGGTGGCCTTCGCGCCCGGCGAGAAGGACGTTGACCTGAAGGTGCGGCTGGCCACCCCCACCGGCGCCATCACCCCCGCCGGCCAGGAGACCCTCCACGTCAGGAGCGGCACGACCGCCGCCGTGGACCTCGGGGACGTGACCAGGGGAGAGCCCGGCTCGCTGATCCTCTCCCCGGCCGAGGAGGGCGGCGGCGCCCGGGTCGTGGCGGCGCTGCGCGTGCTGCGCGGCGAGGGGGCGCGGCAGGAGACGGCGTTCATCCCCGCCACCGCGCCAGTCCGGGAGCGGGCGTCCGCGGCCGGGAGCGACGCCGGGGCCAAGAGCGCCGAGGACGGCGGTACGGTCCTGTCGCTCGTCGCGCCGGAGAAGGCCGCGAAGGTGCGGGTGACCGCGTCGGCGGGCAGCGGCGGCGGCGAACCGGTCAGCAGGACGTTCGACCTCAAGGCCGGCACCACGACGGCCGTCGACGACCTGCGGCCCGAGGGCGCCAAGGGGCGCTACGCCCTCACCGTCGAACGGCTGTCGGGCGGGACGGTGTACGCGGCCCGGACGCTGTCCCTGGAGGACGACGGCATCCCGATGTTCACCGTGCAGACGCTCCCGGACGACCGGGGGACGGTGGCGGTGCCGCGGGCCGGGCAGGACCTGTCGGTGCTCGTCGACTGAGCGGGGGTGCGGCGAACGGGCCCGGGCGGCGCTCCACGCGGGACGCCGCCCGGGCCCGTTCCCGTCCCGGTCCTCCCTCAGTCCTGCCCGTAGCGCGGATCGATCGACTCCGGGGCCAGCCCGAGGAGTTCGGCGACCTGCTCGACGACCACCTCGTGGACGAGCAGCGCCCGGTCGTCGCGCGTCCTGGCGCGCAGCTCGATGGGCCGCCGGTAGACGACGATGCGGTCGGGGCGGCCGTCCCGCGCGGCCGCGTACCGGCCGAGCGGCACGCTGTCCGGTCCGTCGAGCCAGCCGTCGATCCAGCCGTCGGGCCCGTCCGCGCCCCCGCCCCCCGGCGCGGCCGGAGGCACCTCCTGCACCACGAACTCCACCCCGGACAGCTGCGGCCACTGCCTCTCCAGCCGGTCGGCGGAGTCGCGCACCAGGTCGTCGAAGGCGTCGGCGCGGCTCATGGCGAGCGGCACCTGGGGCGGCGCGACGGGGCCGCGCATGCCGCGTCCATGGCGATCCCGGCGACGCGGTCGCGGATCGGGCCGGCGGGGCGGTACGGGGTTGTTCATCACCTTGAGAGTAGCCGTCCGGAGGGGACCGGGCAGCGGTGACGACGCGACCCCGCCCTTCCGCGCGGCCCCTTCCGCGCCACCGGCTGCCGGAGACCGACCGGTTCCGTTCTCCAGATTTCCCCAGGGCTCTGTTTCGGACAACTCCCCGATCGATGATCGCTCCTCGATGACGGAATCCGAACGAAGGGGTAACGGCGTCTATGTCCGGCTTCCGTCCCGCCGCCAACCGGACTTTTCCGGCCCGGTCCAGGTCAGCCGGTCCGCCGCCGCGGCACGGGACCCCGGTGGACCGGCACGACACAACAGGGTGACCTCCCGGGGAGTCGTCGCGGCCCGCTCAAGAGTGCGGTACCGTCCAACATCGTGAGCCCTGTACGTCGCTGTTCGCGCACCGCGTGCGGCCGCCCTGCCGTGGCGACGCTGACGTACGTCTACGCGGACTCGACGGCCGTCCTCGGCCCCCTCGCCACCTACGCCGAGCCCCACTGCTACGACCTGTGCTCGGAGCACTCGGAGCGGCTGACCGCCCCGCGCGGCTGGGAGGTCGTCCGCCTCGCCGTGGACGCGGGCCCCGCCCGCCCCAGCGGCGACGACCTCGAAGCGCTGGCCAACGCCGTCCGTGAGGCCGCCCGCACCCCGCAGCGCAGGAAGCCCGCCCCCACCGAGCAGCCCGGCTCCGGCGGCGTGCGCGAGACGGATCTGATGGAGGTGGCTCGACGTGGCCACCTGCGGGTACTGAGGTCCCCCGAGAACTGATCGCCCCGTTACATTTGGGGCGTCGCCAGATACTCCAGAAGGGGTGGACCGTGCCTGACCTGTCACACATCGTGAAGGCGTACGACGTACGTGGTGTGGTGCCCGACCAGTGGGACGAACCCCTCGCCGAGCTGTTCGGCGCGGCGTTCGCGACGGTCACGGGCGCGAGCGCGATCGTGGTCGGACACGACATGCGCCCCTCCTCGCCGGGCCTGTCGCGGGCCTTCGCCCGGGGAGCGGCCGCCCGCGGCGCCGACGTCACCGAGATCGGCCTGTGCTCCACCGACCAGCTCTACTTCGCCAGCGGCCGGTTCGGCCTGCCCGGCGCGATGTTCACCGCCAGCCACAACCCCGCCCGGTACAACGGCATCAAGATGTGCCGGGCCGGCGCCGCCCCCGTCGGCCAGGACACCGGCCTGGCCGACATCCGCGCGCTGGTGGAGGAGTGGGCCGCCGCCGGGGCCCCCGAGTCGGCGGAGAAGCCGGGGACGATCACGCAGCGGGACGTGCTGGCCGACTACGCCGCCCATCTGCGCTCGCTGGTCGACCTCACCGCCGTCCGCCCGCTGAAGGTCGTCGTCGACGCGGGCAACGGCATGGGCGGCCACACCGTCCCCACCGTCCTCGACGGCCTGCCGGTCGAGCTGGACGCCATGTACTTCGAGCTCGACGGCACCTTCCCCAACCACGAGGCCAACCCGCTGGATCCGGCCAACATCGTCGACCTCCAGGCCCGGGTGCGGGAGACCGGCGCCGACATCGGCCTGGCCTTCGACGGCGACGCCGACCGCTGCTTCGTCGTCGACGAGCGCGGCGAGCCCGTCTCCCCGTCGGCGATCACTGCCCTGGTCGCGGAGCGCGAGCTGGCCAAGCACCCCGGCTCCACCGTGATCCACAACTGCATCACCTCCTGGTCCGTCCCCGAGGTCGTCAGGGAGGCGGGCGGCACCCCGGTGCGCACCCGGGTGGGCCACTCCTTCATCAAGGAGGAGATGGCGCGCACCGGCGCGGTCTTCGGCGGCGAGCACTCCGCGCACTACTACTTCCGCGACTTCTGGAACGCCGACACCGGAATGCTCGCCGCCCTCCACGTCCTGGCCGCGCTCGGCGGACAGGGGGGCACCCTTTCGGAACTGGTCGCCCGGTACGACCGCTACGCCGCCTCCGGCGAGATCAACAGCACCGTCGAGGACCAGGCCGGGCGCGCCGCCGCGGTGAAGTCCGCCTACACCGGCCGCGAGGGCCTGACGCTGGACGAACTGGACGGCCTGACGGTCACGGCGCCGGACTGGTGGTTCAACCTCCGCCCCTCCAACACCGAGCCGCTGCTGCGCCTGAACGTCGAGGCACGCGACGCCGAGACGGCCGCCAGGGTCCGCGACGAGGTGCTGGCGATCGTCCGCGCCTGACGGCCGGCCCGCCGGCCACCGCGCGGCGGCGCCGGAACCGGCCACCGGCCACCGGCCACGGCCACCGGTTCCGGCCCCGCCGCGCGGCCCGGCACCCGCCGACGGAGAGCGGACTCCCGGCGGTACGCTGACCGCACGACAGCACCACGAAGCAGCACAGCACACGCCCCGAAGGGACGCACCCAATGCCGCTCGAAGCCGGTCTCCTGGAGATCCTCGCCTGCCCGGCGTGCCACTCCCCCCTCCACGAGGAGGGCGACGAACTGGTCTGCGAGGGCAGCGGATGCGAACTGGCGTACCCCGTCCGGGACGGCATCCCCGTCCTCCTCGTCGACGAGGCACGCCGTCCCGCCTGAGCACGATCGCCCCCGGCGACCGGAGAGGCCGCACATGCTGGACGAGACCCTGCTCGACGCCCCCGACGCCCTGGCCGGAGCCGACAACCACGGCCTGCTGCGCAAAGCCGCCGCCTCCGGCGCCCGCGCTCGTACGGCCCTGCGGCACGCCACCGAGGCGGGACTGACCGAACTGCGTCCCGACGGCCGCCCCCGCGCCATCCTGGTCGCGGGCACCGGACCGGCCGTCGCCTGCGTCGCCGATCTCCTCGCGGCCTTCGGCAACGGGGCCGTCCCCGTCACCCTGCTCCACCCCGCGGGCTCCCTCCCCGACCCCGGCGCGCTGCGCTGGACGCTGCCGGGCTGGGCCGGCCCGCTGGACCTGCTGCTGCTCGCCACCCCGGACGGCCACGAGGGCGGCCTGACCGCACTCGCCGAGCAGGCGTACCGCCGGGGTTGCACCGTCGTCTCCGTCAGCCCCGCCCCCGCCCCGCTGACCGAGGCGACCATCCAGGCGCGCGGTCTGGCCGTACCGCTGGCCGAGGTGCCCGGCGAACACTACGAGGGCCCCGACCCGCGCGACGCCTACGAGCGGCAGACCCCGGCCCCGCCCGCCGCCCCCGGCCTCCTGTGGGCGCTGCTCACCCCGCTCCTCGCCCTGGCCGACCGGCTCGGCCTGGCCGCCGCCGGCCCCGACGGGCTCGCGGCCCTCGCCGACCGCCTCGACCGGGTCGCCGAGCGGTGCGGCCCCGCCGCCCCCACCTACGGCAACCCCGCCAAGACCCTGGCCGCGGAGCTCTCCGACGCGCTGCCGCTGCTGTGGAGCGAGGGCACCGTCGCGGCCGCCGCCGCCCGCCACTTCGCCACCACCCTCACCTCGCTCGTCGGCCGCCCGGCGCTGGCCGCCCTCCTGCCGGAGGCGCTCACCGCCCACGGCGCCCTGCTGACCGGCTCCTTCGCGGGCGCGGAGGACACCGACGACTTCTTCCGGGACAGGGTGGAGGAGTCCGAGACGATGCGCGCCCGGATCGTCCTGCTGCGCGAGGGCCCCCCGGCCGCCCACTCAGCCGCCGTCGCAGCCCGCGATCTGGCGTACGGGCACGGCACCCCGGTCAGCGAACTGGAGCCGGCCGAGGGCAGCACCCCGCTGGAGACCACCGCCGAGCTGCTGGCCACCGTGGACTTCGCCGCCGTCTACCTCGCGCTCGCCGGCGGCGGGCGGCCCTGACGGGGGCGTCCGGCCCGCCGGAGCGACCCGAGCCGCCAGAGCCCGGACGACGAGGTCCGGGCCCGGAACAAGGAACCAAGGACACCATCCCGCATGGACCTCCTCACCAACACCGTGCGCCCCTACGCCTGGGGCTCCACCACCGCCATCCCCGAACTGCTCGGCACCGAGCCCACCGGCGAGCCGCAGGCCGAGCTGTGGATGGGAGCCCATCCCGGCGCGCCGTCGCGGATCGACCGCGGAGGCGGGACACCCCTGTCGGAGGCGATCGCGGCCGACCCCGAGGGCGAACTGGGCCCGGCGGTCGTCGAGGCGTTCGGGCCGCGGCTGCCGTTCCTGCTCAAGGTGCTGGCGGCCGCCTCCCCGCTCTCCCTCCAGGTGCACCCCGACCTCGCCCAGGCCAGGGAGGGCTTCGCCGACGAGGAGGAGCGCGGCATTCCGGCCGACGCCCCGCACCGCAACTACAGGGACGCCAACCACAAACCCGAACTCGTCTGCGCCCTCACGCCCTTCACCGGCCTGTGCGGCTTCCGCCGCCCCGCCCGGGCCGCCGATCTGCTGGAGGCCCTGGACGTCGGCGGCCTCAAGCCGTACGCGGACATCCTGCGCGCCCGGCCCGAGGACGAGGCGCTGAGCGAGGTGCTGACCGCCGTACTCTCCGCCGAGAGGGAGGCGATCGCCGAGACCGTCGCAGCGACCGCCGCGGCGGCACGGCGACTGGCCGCCGGGGAAGGGCCGTACGCCCGGGAGTGCGCCGCCTACGCCGGCATCGCCGGCCACTACCCCGGCGACCCGGGCGTCCTGGCCGCGATGCTGCTCAACGTCGTGCACCTGGAGCCCGGCGAAGCCCTCTACCTCGGCGCCGGCGTTCCGCACGCCTACCTCGGCGGGCTGGGCGTCGAGTTGATGGCCAACTCCGACAACGTGCTGCGCTGCGGTCTGACCCCCAAGCACGTGGACGTACCCGAACTGCTGCGCGTCGTCCGCTTCGAGCCGATGGAGCCGGAGGTGCTGCGGCCACGCACCACCTCCGGGGGCGAGGAGGTGTACGCGGCGCCCGTCGATGAGTTCCGGCTCTCCCGGTACGTCCTGGCGCCCGGCTCGGAGCCGCACGGCCTGGACGACCGCACCCCCCAGATCCTGCTGTGCACGGAGGGGGAGGTCACCCTGCGGGAGGTGACCGCGGGCGGCGCGGGCGGCGAACTCGTCCTCCCCCGGGGCCGGTCGGCCTTCGTACGGGCGGGCGAGCGCGTCGCGGTCCTCGGCAGCGGTACTCTCTTCCGCGCGACCGTGGCCGTATGACCGCGATGTGACCGCACCAACCGAACCACCGCGCCGCGAGGCCCGGGGACCCGCGGGAGAACGAGCCCCGCACCGGCCCCCGGGCCTCGGGCGCGGGAACAGGCCCTGCCGTCTTCCCAGGAGAGTCGACCCTTCATGAGTGCATCAGGCGGAACCAAGGCGATCGTCGCCGCACTGGGCGCCAACCTGTCCATCGCCGTGGCCAAGTTCGTGGCGTTCGCCTTCAGCGGGTCCTCGTCGATGCTCGCGGAGGGCGTCCACTCCGTCGCCGACTCGGGCAACCAGGCGCTGCTGCTGCTCGGCCACAAGAAGGCGAAGAGGAAGGCGAGCGAGGAGCATCCCTTCGGATACGGGCGCGAGCGCTACATCTACTCCTTCCTCGTGGCCATCGTCCTGTTCTCGGTCGGCGGCCTCTTCGCCCTGTACGAGGGCTACGAGAAGATCAGGCACCCACACGAACTCTCCCACTGGTACTGGCCGGTGGGGGTCCTGGTCTTCGCGATCATCGCCGAGATCTTCTCCTTCCGGACCGCGATCAGGGAGTCCAACGAGGTCCGCGGCACGCAGTCGTGGACGGCGTTCGTCCGGCGGGCCAAGGCGCCCGAACTGCCGGTCGTGCTCCTGGAGGACCTCGGCGCCCTGGTCGGCCTCATACTGGCCCTGGCCGGTGTCGGCCTGGCGCTCCTGACCGGCGACCCGGTCTGGGACGGCATCGGCACCATCTGCATCGGTGTGCTGCTCGTCGTCATCGCGATCGTCCTCGCCGTGGAGACCAAGTCCCTGCTGCTGGGCGAGTCCGCCGACCCGGAGGCGCTCGGGAAGATCCGCGAGGCGATCGTCGACGGCGAGCGGGTCACCCGGATCATCCACATGCGCACGCTCCACCTCGGCCCGGACGAGCTGCTGGTCGCCGCCAAGATCGCGGTGGAGAGCCACGAGTCGGCGGCCGAGGTCGCCCGGGCGATCGACGAGGCCGAGCAGCGCATCCGCGCGGCGGTCCCGATCGCCCGCGTGATCTACCTGGAGCCGGACATATACCGGGTGAGCGGGACGGAGGAAGCCGTCAAGGCCCTCTGAACGGCGGTAAGGCGAGGCGGTACGGCGAGCGGCCCGGGGACGAAGGATCTCGTCCCCGGGCCGCTCGCCGTACCGCGGCCGTCCGCACTCACATGGCCGGAACTCCATGGTGCGGTCCGGTCCCCGAGGCCGTCCCGCCCGGACGGCACACCGAACGTGTAGCCTCGGAAAGGCACAGACGTCGCTGCTGATGGCGGTCGGGCGGCCACACGGCCGGCCGAGGGAGAGAGGGCCTCCGACGGACTGCGCTGCGGTCAGGGGACACGTACGTTCGTATGGTGCGTACGGTGACGACGGCACACGACGGCGGACCGCCGGTGTGCCCGTCTCCCGCGCGCCTGCCCGCTGCCGCAGACCAGCCGGCCATACCACCTCGACCGATTCCGAGGAGCAGCTCTCACATGACGACGACCGACGCGTCCACCGGCGCATCGACCGACGCGACCGCCACTTCCACCGGTGCCCCGACCGGCACGGCACGGGACTTCAAGGTGGCGGATCTGTCCCTGGCGGCGTTCGGCCGCAAGGAGATCACGCTGGCCGAGCACGAGATGCCCGGCCTGATGGCGATCCGCCGCGAGTACGCCGCCGCCCAGCCGCTGGCCGGGGCACGGATCACCGGGTCGCTGCACATGACGGTGCAGACGGCGGTGCTGATCGAGACCCTGGTGGCGCTGGGCGCGCGGGTGCGCTGGGCGTCCTGCAACATCTTCTCCACCCAGGACCACGCCGCCGCGGCGATCGCGGTCGGCCCGGACGGCACCCCCGAGGACCCGCGGGGGGTGCCGGTCTTCGCCTGGAAGGGCGAGACGCTCCAGGAGTACTGGTGGTGCACCGAGCAGGCGCTGACCTGGCCGGACGCACCCACCGGCGGGCCGAACATGATCCTGGACGACGGCGGGGACGCCACCTTGCTGGTGCACAAGGGCGTGGAGTACGAGAAGGCCGGGGCGGTGCCGGACGTGTCCACGGCCGAGTCCGAGGAGCACGCCGTCATCCTGGGTCTGCTGGCCCGCACCCTGGCCGAGAACCCCGCCAAGTGGACGGCTCTGGCCTCGGAGATCCGCGGGGTGACGGAGGAGACCACCACCGGGGTGCACCGGCTGTACGAGATGCAGCGCGACGGCGTGCTGCTCTTTCCGGCGATCAACGTCAACGACTCGGTGACCAAGTCGAAGTTCGACAACAAGTACGGCTGCCGCCACTCGCTGATCGACGGGATCAACCGGGCCACCGATGTGCTGATCGGCGGCAAGGTGGCGGTGGTGTGCGGGTACGGGGACGTGGGCAAGGGGTGCGCGGAGTCGCTGCGCGGCCAGGGCGCGCGGGTGATCGTCACCGAGATCGACCCGATCTGCGCGCTGCAGGCGGCGATGGACGGCTACCAGGTCGCCACCCTGGAGGACGTCGTCGAGACCGCCGACATCTTCGTGACCACCACCGGCAACAAGGACATCATCCTGGCCGACCACATGGCGCGGATGAAGCACCAGGCGATCGTGGGCAACATCGGCCACTTCGACAACGAGATCGACATGGCCGGTCTGGCGGCGATTCCGGGGATCGTCAAGGACGAGGTCAAGCCGCAGGTGCACACCTGGACCTTCCCCGACGGCAAGTCGATCATCGTGCTGTCCGAGGGGCGGCTGCTGAACCTGGGCAACGCCACCGGGCATCCGTCGTTCGTGATGTCGAACTCCTTCGCCAACCAGACGATCGCGCAGATCGAGCTGTTCACCAAGCCGGATGCCTATCCGGTGGGGGTGTACGTGCTGCCCAAGCATCTGGACGAGAAGGTCGCCCGGCTGCATCTGGAGGCGCTGGGGGCGAGGCTGACCGTGCTGCGCCCGGAGCAGGCGGCCTACATCGGCGTTCCCGTCGAGGGGCCCTACAAGCCCGACCACTACCGCTACTGAGCCAACGCCACTGACACCGCCACCGGTGTCGGCACACGGCACGTCACACAGCAGGTAGGCGACACCGTCAGGCCCCCGCTCCACGGCGGGGGCCTGACCCGTAAGGATCCCGTCATGCCCCGCGGCCGCTACTCACTCCACGACCCGCACGACCGCGCCCCCCTGGGCGAGGAGCACTTCCAGTGCGCCACCGGCCCGTCCGGCTGGCGGTACGTCTCGCAGCTCACCGCCCCCTCCGGCGACCGCGCGGGCTCGGTCGACCTCACCCTGGACGGCCTCGGCCGCCCCCTCCGCCTCGAACTGACCACCCCCCACTGGCAGGTGCGCGGCGCCGCCCTCGACGGCGTGACCTGGGTACGCGCCGACCCGTCCGGAGAGCGGGCACAGGAGGGCAACGCGCCCGCCCACGCCTTCACCGGCGCGTCCCCCGCCTTCCTCGTCGCCGTCGCCCGGCTGCTGCGCCCCGCGCCCGGCGCGCCGGCCACCCGCGTCCGTCTCGTCGCCTTCGCGCCCCCCGTACTCGCCCCCCGCACCCTCGACCAGGCCTGGGCGCTGGTGGACAGCGAAGCACACGCCACCGACAGCGGCCCGCTTACGGTGGACCACTACCGGGTCGACGATCTGGAGACGGGCGAGCGGCACTCCGTCCACATCGCCGGGGACGTCGTCCTGGCCGCCCCCGGCGTCGAACTGGAGGACCTGGAGTCACCGCCCTCGACGTTCGCCTGACCCGCCCCGGGCCGGGCCGGTCAACAGCTCTGCCCGGCCGGCGTCAGGCCGGGGGGACGAAGCCGGTGCGCGGCCCGTCCGCATCTTTGTCACCGCCACCGGCCGGCGGCGGCGACGGTGGCGCGGGCGCCGGAGGAACAGCGGGAGGACCGGCGGGCGGAGCCGCCGCGGGAGGCGGAGGCGGGGCCGGCCACGCGGAGCCGGGACCGCTCACGGGACCGGCCCCGGCACCGGGAACGCTCGACGCAGGCACGGAGCCGCTCCCCCCGGCCTCCGGCCGGGCGCCTCCCCCGAAGGCCCGCCGCGCCTCCCGCCCCTGCCGCTCGGCCACCACACCGGACAGATATACGCCCGGAGGCATCCCCTCCGGGACGGGAGCCCCGGTGAAGCCGGCCACGTCGGCCGCCAGCCGCTGCGCCATCGACCAGCCCACCTGCGGATCGAGCTGGTCCGCGCGCAGCAGGTACTGCCGCACGGCCAGCCACAGACCGTCCGGCACCCGCGACAGGTCCAGCCCCGCGAAGTGCCCGGCCACCCACGGGGGCGGGGGCGGCACCGGTGCCGGCCGCGACACCGGCACCCGCTCCCGCACCACCAGCGTTCCGGCGAACACGTCGCCGAGCCGCCGGCCCCGCGCGGAGACCAGCGAGGCGATGCAGGCGACGACCCCCACCGTCATCTGGATCTCCACGAAACCCAGCGCCCCGCGCACCAGCGCGTGCCGGAAGCGGATCGGTCCGCCGTCCTCCCGCACCACCCGCAGCCCGCACGCCATCTTCCCCAGCGAACGGCCGTGGGAGAGCGTCTCGACCGCCACCGGCCCGCCGATGAGCACCAGCAACAGCAGCGCGACGGCGATCGCGGCCGTGGCCGCGTCGTCCAGCGACCCGGTGGCCGACAGCACCGCCATCGACAGCGCCAGATAGACGCTCCAGAGCACGACCAGATCTATGAAGACGGCCAGGGCCCGGCTCGGCAGTCGCGCGGGCCGTAGCCCGAGCACCACCGCATCACCCGTCACGAGCTGACTCACCCGGTACGCCTCCTCGCCCTCGCTTCGGACCCGTGTGCGCCTCTTACGCCCTGCGCCGGGTACGTACACAGTCTGCCGCCCGCGGCCGACCGGCCGCCAAGCAGCCCGAGACCGACCGCACCCCATCTGAAAAGCTCTCCCCATGGACCTCGATGTCTTCGTCACCGCCCACCGGGCCGAGTGGGACCGCCTGGAGGAGCTGCTGCGCCGCCGAAGCCGCCTCACAGGGGCCGAGGCGGACGAACTCGTCGCCCTCTACCAGCGCACCGCCACCCATCTGTCGCTGATCCAGTCCGCCGCCCCCGACCCCGCGCTGACCGGCCGGCTCACCTCGCTCGTCGCCCGCGCGCGCAGCGCGGTCACCGGCACCCGCCGCTCGACCTGGCGCGACGTGGCGCGCTTCTTCACGGTCGGCTTCCCGGCGGCCGTCTACCGCTCCCGGCACTGGTGGATACCGACGGCCCTGCTGTCCACGCTGGTCGCCGCCCTCATCGGCTGGTGGATCGGCACCCACCCCGAGATCCAGGCCTCCATCGCGGCCCCGGAGCAGCTGCGCGAGATGACCCGGCCCGGAGGCCAGTACGAGACGTACTACTCCAGCAATCCGGCCACGTCCTTCGCCGCCCAGGTGTGGACGAACAACGCCCAGGCCGCCGCGATCTGCCTGATCTTCGGCGTCTTCCTCGGGATACCGGTGCTGTGGGTGCTGTTCCAGAACATGCTGAACGTCGGAATCGGCATCGGCCTGATGGCCTCGGCGGGCCGCCTGGACGTCTTCCTCGGTCTGATCCTTCCGCACGGCCTGCTCGAACTGACCGCTCTCTTCGTCGCGGCCGGCACAGGACTGCGCCTGGGATGGACGGTCATCGACCCCGGACCGCGCAGCCGGCGCACGGCGCTCGCGGAGGAGGGGCGAGCCGCCATCGGCATGGCGCTCGGCCTGGCCGCGGTGCTCTTCGTCTCGGGAGTCATCGAGGGTTTCGTGACCCCCTCGGGGCTGCCCACCTGGGCCCGGATCACCATCGGGGTGGCCGCCGAGCTCGCCTTCCTCGCCTACGTCTACCTGCTGGGTGCCAGGGCTGTGAGGAGCGGTGAGGCGGGCGACGTGGAGGCCGCCGACCGCTCCGCCGAGGTGCCTCTGGCGGCGTGACACGAGCCGATGTGCATCGAGGCCCCCGGACCTGCTACGGTTCTGATCGTTCCGGAGGGCGCCCTTGACGGGGAGCTCTGCGGGAGGTAGATTTTAGAAGTTGCCCGGAGGGTGGTACCCTCGAGGGTAGACGGATGAAAATCTATCCAGCTTCCATCAGGAGCCCACGGCTCCGGTGAAGCAATCCGAATTCCTGTCGGAAAGCGAAGCCGAATTCGATCGGCGAAAGCGAAT